>NZ_AMGD01000068.1:0-30633 GCF_000297555.1 Paenisporosarcina sp. TG-14 | reverse complement strand
GGAAAGCAACGGGATACTTGAAAAACTACATAAAAAAAGTATGCCGTAAAAAAGAAGTTTTACTGACTTTCTGGACAGTCTTGAAATACTTTTTAATTCATAAGAAGTATTTCAGTTGCCACCCTTTTTTTGCAAAGATAAGTATGGCTTATGTTAAAATGGAAAAGATTATATAACATCAGAGTTTAGCTAATGAAATTTGGCACATAAACTCGCATGAAAGGAAGATAATAATGTCAAACGTATTAGATGCTTTTTTACAAGAAAATTTACAAGATTTACGCGATCAAGGCTTATACAATGAAGTCGATCCGGTTGAAGGCCCGAACGGTGCGAAAATTCAAGTTCGTGGCAAAGAATTAATTAATTTATCTTCTAATAACTATTTAGGTTTAGCAACAAACGAAGAACTTAAACGCATTGCAAAAGAAGCAATCGATAAGTACGGTGTAGGAGCAGGGGCGGTTCGTTCAATTAATGGAACGCTTGATTTACACGTTAAATTAGAAGAAAAGCTAGCTGAGTTCAAAGGAACGGAAGCAGCAATTTCTTTCCAATCTGGATTCAACTGTAACATGGCAGCTATTTCAGCAGTTATGGATAAAAATGACGCGATTCTTTCTGATCAATTAAACCACGCATCGATTATTGATGGTTGCCGTTTATCAAAAGCTAAAATTATTGCCTTTAAACACTCAGATATGGAAGATTTACATGCAAAAGCAAAAGCTGCACAAGAATCAGGTCTTTATAATAAAGTAATGATTATTACAGATGGCGTATTTTCAATGGATGGTGATATTGCGAAATTGCCTGAAATCGTAAAAATTGCGAAAGAATTAGATTTAATTACTTACGTAGATGATGCACATGGATCGGGTGTTACTGGTAAAGGAAAAGGCACAGTAAAACATTTCGGTTTAGAAAAAGATATCGACTTCCAAATGGGCACATTGTCTAAAGCAGTAGGTGTTGTTGGCGGTTACGTGGCTGGTAAACAATCGTTAATTGACTGGTTAAAAGTTCGTTCACGTCCGTTTTTATTCTCAACAGCAGTGACACCTGGTGATGTTGCGGCAACTACTGCTGCGCTTCAAATGATTATCGATTCAACCGAGCTTCATGATAAGTTGTGGGAAAATGGAGATTATTTAAAAGCCGGACTTAAAGAATTAGGATTTGACATAGGTGCATCAGAGACGCCGATTACTCCTTGTATTATTGGGGATGAAAAGCTAACGCAAGAATTCTCAAAACGCTTATTTGAAGAAGGCGTCTATGCAAAATCAATTGTCTTCCCAACCGTTCAAAAGGGAGCAGGGCGTGTTCGTAATATGCCGACAGCAGCTCATACAAAAGAAATGTTGGATGAGGCAATGTCCATTTATGGAAAAGTCGGAAAAGAACTTGGCATAATTAAGTAAAGAAGATAAACACTCGAATGTGTAAAAACATTCGAGTGTTTTTTTATATTAATTAGGGGGTGTGTTCTGATGAGCTAGATATAAAAGAAATTAATGAACTGTTAGTACAAGTTCGTGTCGGCATTCATGAAGCGCAAAACCGAGTGCGCTACGTCATGAACTCATTCGTAATAGGGTCCAATAAATTTATACTCCTTGTATTTAAGAATTTGGATTGGTAAAACCGTTTTAATAGTAGGTTTAATAGAAGGTTTTAAAAGACAAAAGAAAAACCGTAAAGAATCTAAAGTTATAGTAGGTATAGTCAGTAGTAGTTAAATCTTGTTTCAGCTAACGAGATGCTTTACTTGAATAACCGGCTGCCTTTGCAAGGCGGCTTCTCTTATGGTCTAGATTTTAATCCTCCTTTATATACAGGTGATTGGCACGTAAATGGGCAAAGGTTAAAAATTCTTGATTAGAAACCATCATGACACCACCGGAAATTAGTACACTTATTATAAAACAAAAACAAGCAATCTTTTCCTCTAAAAATTGAGGAAAGTATTGCTTGTTTAGATTGAAAAACCGGCTCATTCTGTTAGATTTTGAATAGATAAAGGAATCTCACTTTTTTTAGATGAAAGAAAATATATGTACAAGTGATTGAAGTTGAAGGCGGCGACTCCGGCGTGAAAAGCGAGACAGACAAGACCCCGCAGGAAACGAATTGTACACAATTCGTTTGCGACGAGTAACCGCAGGAGCAAGGGTTTTCAAACGGACGAGGAGGCTTGGCGCTCGCCCCGCGGAAAGCGTTCGCCTGTTTCTGCATCGCTTCGCTAGCTTCGAAACATGAAAGTGCGCTGAAACGGAAATCACCTATACTAGTCCATAAGCAAAGAAATTATATATTAACTTTTTAAGTGGCCTAGCGAGATGCGTCGAGGTCTTTTAAGTGTGTGGGAAGTTGGTGCAGATAAAATACCTATTCCAACAAAAAACCACGCGAAATGTCAGCGTGGCAACCGAAAATTCTACATATTATTAAAGGAATGAACTAAAATATACTTTTGGGCCCCACGCGATTCATCGATGGCTTTTTTAGACTCGATTTCAAACTCAGCATGTTGACCTTTTTCACGAGCATAAAGGGCATGCAAAGCGTGATTCATCCAATCCACATGTATATTTTCCTCATGGAGAATCGCTTCTTCAAAGTCACCTTTTATGGCAGCTATGTAAGCAGCGTAATACGATTTCAATGGATCGCTATCTATTTTTTTAGCATATGTATCTGCAGCATCAATATCTTTAAGATGTAAAGCTAAAATCGTTTTATACACATTTTGCATGTACGGCTGTTTGTGCTTTGCTAAAATGGCGTTTAAACTTTCTTCAATTTCAGTGTCATTACCTTTTTCCAAAGCAAGTGGATACGCAAATAATGGCTTCTTCCTATTTGACTCTAGAAATTTTGCGATTGACTTTACGTTATTTGATCGATAAGCGGTGAATACTTGTGGCAGAACTACAAATGCTAAGAAAAGGATGAAGACGGTTGAAATGATAATTAAGATTGGAAATTGTAAGTAGGATAAAAACAAAGTTAAGCTGATTATTAATAAATAAATCATAATTAAGCGGAAGATATTCATAAGTAATTTAGTCCTTTTTATTTTTAAGTATACCAAAATTAACATAGTAAATGAAAGGTTATTACAAATCATAATGAACGATAAGAATTTACTATTTCAGTATTACAAATTGAATAAAAGGAAAACACTGCTATGTGAAATATATTGTACTTTCACAACGAACACACTATAATAGGTACTAGTTGAAGTCAATGGTATCAAGGTTTCATTTAAAATATATGTACTTTTGGAGAGTACAAATGTATATATGAAGAGGAGTAGTTTTAATTGAAAAGAATTATCGTAACCGGTGCTTTAGGTCAAATTGGATCAGAATTAATTGTGAAATTACGAGATATTTATGGAGCAGACAATGTTTTAGCAACGGATATTCGCTTAACGGATTCACCTGTTACTACAAGTGGACCGTTTGAATTATTAGATGTAATGGATGCAGATCGCATGCATGCACTTGCAAAAGACTTCGGCGCAGATACGATGATGCATATGGCCGCATTGTTATCGGCAACAGCTGAAGAAAAGCCATTACTCGCTTGGAATTTAAATATGGGTGGCTTAGTAAACGCACTTGAAACGTCAAGAGACTTAGGCCTTCAATTTTTCACCCCGAGTTCAATAGGAGCATTTGGTCCATCCACGCCGAAACAAAATACTTCCCAAGATACTTTGCAACGTCCAACCACGATGTATGGAGTGAACAAAGTGGCGGGTGAGCTATTATGTGATTACTATTTCCACAAGTTTGGTTTAGATACTCGCGGTGTTCGTTTCCCAGGGCTTGTTTCGTACGTAACGCCACCAGGTGGAGGAACAACGGATTATGCGGTAGATATTTATTACAAAGCATTAGAAGATGGAAAATATACTTCATACATTGAGCAAGGTACGTTTATGGATATGATGTATATGCCTGATGCCGTCCAAGCAATCATTGACTTAATGGAAGCGGATGGGTTAAAACTTGTACACCGAAACGCGTTTAACGTTACAGCAATGAGTTTTGAACCGGAACAAATTGCTGCATCGATTCGCAAACATATTCCAAATTTCGAATTGTCCTACGATGTAGATCCAGTTCGACAAGGTATTGCAAACAGCTGGCCAGATGCGATTGATGCAAGCGCTGCGAAAAATGAATGGGGCTTTAAAGCACTCTACGATTTAGATGCAATGACCGAAGATATGCTCGAAAAGCTTACCCAGAAAGTATAATAAAAACAAATACCGAAAAGCTGACGATCCTACTACTAGGAGACGTCAGCTTTTTTTTCATTTAGAATCTGCAGCTTTTGCTTTATTTGAAATGCAAATTAGAGTTTTGCGACACTGTAATATATCTAACATGGTTAAAAAGAGTTGGTATTAATGTCGAGCGATAGCTCAGTTGTAATTATTGGCTGTCACGTTGTAATTATGGAACGTGACGTTGAAAAAATTGATCTCCACGTTGTAAAAATCGCGATTCACGTTGTAATAGTAAAATTATGGAATGTTATTAGCTGGTTACAACTCAATCACGATATAGATTTACTGGCACGTCACAGAAAAACTGGTGGCCTTGTCCGACAACACCATTCAAGTTTTGCATTTGAAAATCCTGGTTTTCTTAATGATTTCCGCTTATTGATTCTAAAATTTTCCAAAAGTTTTTATAGCACTTTTCACTTAGTTTTTGTACAATACTATTATGCTTAAAATTAGTTAATTCAGAAAAAAGAATTAATTTTCAATAGTAAAGAATGAATAAGGTGAACTTTTCCATTAAAACTGAGTAGACGTAAATTTGCTGTCACGATCACGTGGGAACAATACGTGTCAATTAATATCAATTCTCTATGGAATGAATAGCTTGTTAGTGTACTAAATTCGTAATGAAATTGGAGTTGTTAAGTATGAAACCATTAGATCAAATTCGCGTGTTGGACATTACGTATTACTTACCAGGACCGTTTTCGACCATGCGCCTTGCAGAAATGGGAGCAGATGTAGTGAAAATCGAACCACCAGAAGGAGATCCAGCGTTTTCAATGAGTGGCGGGGCTATTCATCGCGCGAATAATCGAGGGAAGGTAATAGTCCATCTAGATTTGAAAACAGCTTCTGGAAAAGAACAACTGGCAGAACGAATTAAACATTCAGATGTCTTGCTAGAATCGTTTAGACCAGGGGTAATGGAACGTCTTGGATTTGGTTATGAAGAAGTCAAAGCGATCAATCCATCAATTGTGTATTGCTCAATGACAGGATACGGATCGGACAGTCCGCTAGGGAATTTTGGAAGTCATGACTTGAACTATCTTGCTTTATCAGGCGTTCTTTCACAAATACAAGACAGTAAAGGCAAGCCTGTTATTCCTAAAACTACTTTAGCGGATTACGCAGGAGGATTTGCTGTATCTGAATCTATATTAGCTGCACTTGTTCTCCGTTTTCGAAAAGGGGAAGGTTCAAAAATTGAAGTTTCAATTACAGATACGATGGCTAAATTCCAAGGAACAAATCTTGAATACTTGGCTTCAGGACTGTCGGATCACGGAATCCCCGAAATAGATGGATCATATGTTGCGTACAATATATATGAAACAAAGGATGGACGTTACATTGCGTTAGCCGCCCTTGAATTGAAGTTTTGGACTAATTTCTGCGAATTTGCGAAGCGACCTGATTGGCAAGCCATGCAATTTGAACTTGCCGAAAGTGAAGTTCATCAACAAATCGACCTATTTTTCGCATCACTTTCGTGGGAAGAGTGGTTAAATATTTCACTTGAAACGGACTTTTGCTTAACGCCCATAATGTATCCAAGCGAGCTTGATCAACATCCACATTGGTCAAGTAGGGGGAAATTGGTTTCTTTGAAACAATGAAATTGATAAGTTGAAGCAATTTCTTTTCATGAATTCTTAAATAATGGAACTAATAGTCTTCGTTGGATTGACTACCAAAAAGAATAAGCTGTCTCTAAAGTCGCAAGTTGCGACAATGGAGACAGCTTATTTAATGTCTAGCTAGCAGTAATCCTTTGCCACATTTCATGGCGCCGAGCTAGATAGGCTTCTTCGAATTTCGGAATTAAAACAACAAATGTGCTACTGCAGCGATAATTGGTAATGAAATTACTGTGCGTAGTAAGAAAATGATAAGTAGATCTAAGATATTGACTGGGATTTTAGATCCTAGTAATAATCCACCGACTTCAGACATGTAAATTAATTGTGTAACAGAAGTCGCAGCAATCACAAAACGTGTCATCTCAGACTCAATCATTTGACTACCCAGAATGGCTGGCAAGAACATGTCCGCAAAACCAACAACCATCGTTTGTGCAGCTTGTGCAGCTTCAGGAATACCAAGAATCATCAACAAAGGCTCAAACGGTTTCCCTAACCATACAAATAAATCGGTATAAGTGGCAAGCATTAACGCAATGGTACCAAACGCCATAACGACTGGCGCAACACCTATCCACATATCTAATACATTTTTTAAACCATCTGTAACAAATTTCTTAACAGAGCGATTCTTATTCGCCGTTGTCATGGCGTTTTCTAAACCGTGACTTACGACGTTGTATCCTTTAGGCAATGTTTCTGCATGCTCATCAAATGGGCGACCATCAATGTATTCATTAGATTTACGTGACAATGGAAATATGCGAGGCATTATAAATGCTAATACAATACCCGATAAAGTAACTGTTGCGTAAAATGGAAGGAAATAAGCACCAAGTCCTAATTCTTCAATTACGACAATAGAGAAAGTAATCGACACGACTGAGAATGTCGTTCCAATAATAGCGGCTTCTTTTTTGGTGTAGAAGCCTTCTTCATATTGCTTGCTTGTTAGTAAGACGCCAATTGTACCATCGCCAACCCAAGAGGCAAGGGCATCAACGGAAGAACGACCTGGTAATTTAAATAAAGGACGCATTATTTTAATCATGATTGTACCGAAAAATTCAAGTAAACCAAAATTCAAAAGTAAAGGTAAAAGAAGTCCTGCAAATAAGAATATCGTGAACAAGAAAGACAAAAGTCCTGTAGAAGAAAGTAATAATCCACCCGTATCTCCGCTTCGAACTGCTTCAGGTCCAATATTTGCAACAACCATAACGGCAAAGACAGCACCTATTACGCGTACAATTGTCCAGAACCAGTTGACTTGGAAGAGCTTTTCAAAAAATGTTTGATCATCAGGATTTGAATCTTTTTTAAACTGATAAATAATTGAACCAAGTGCAGCAAGAATCATTACGATTGTAACAGTCCATGGCATTATGGGTTCGACTGCACCAGCGACCATATTCGCTAAAATAGCAACAGGAATTTTCCATTCGCCATCAAACTTGAATGGAATCATGAATAAGAATATTCCGATAATTGAGGGTATTAAGAATAATAGCCATGTAGATAGTGAAAATTTCTTCAAAGGTGACTCCTCCTATTATGTATAATTATTCAGTTTTTTATTTCTGTGATAATGATACTTGCAACGATTGAAAATGTCCATCATTTTTTTGAAAACGCTTACCAAGTAATAGAAAAAATCCTGAGGATACCAAAATAAATGGCATCTTCAGGACTATATTAAAATGTTTTTTCGAAATCTTCATGCCAACGATAGTGGTAGAAGCGTTCGTACGAAAGCCAGTTTTCAGCTTTGGGTTCTCCTTCAGCTAAACGTTTGTCCATCTCTTCTAACATCCACGCTGTTTGTGAAATATGTGCTCTCATAGCACCCATTTTTTGATCGCGTGATTCACGAATATCATGGACGATGTCTGCTTCACCTAGTTCGTCTTTTGTATTGTTTGCAAAAGCAACACCATGTAGTTTTGGACGAAGTGTTTCATCCAGTCGTCGAATCGCACGAACAACCGCGCGAGCCGTTGCTTCATGGTCAGGATGGACGGCATAATTCGGATAAAAGGTGATCACAAGTGAAGGATTGGTTTCTTCAATTAATTTCGTCATCATTTGAACCATTTTTTCATCATCTTCAAATTCGACAGTTTTATCGCGTAAACCCATCATACGTAAATCCGTTAGGCCCATCGCTTGTGCTGCAGCAAGTAATTCTTGTTTGCGAATATGTGGCAAGGATTCTCTCGTTGCGAATGGGGGATTACCTAAATTTCGGCCCATTTCGCCAAGTGTTAGACAAGCATATGTAACAGGTGTTCCTTGCTTAATATATGTGGAAATTGTTCCTGAGACACCGAATGCCTCATCATCTGGGTGAGGGAAAACAACCAAAACATGTCTCTCTTGTGGAAGCGTCATCTGTGTTCCTCCTTAATTAATACGTAAATGGTGTTTCGCTTATATGAAGAGCTACCGCTAATTTTCCGCTTTGATCATGTCCAGCCATCAACAGGCGGCCATGCTCATCTAATTCAAAATGCGTGATACCTTGTGCGTAAACCCAACCATGCGGCAATTTCAATCCGACTCGGTGAGGGCTATCTCCAGCAACTTTTCCAAGCTCATACTTAACAACAATATTGCGAATAAAAGCACCGGCATTAAACACAGTTTCGTCAAAATGGGATGCATAAGCTCCATTTGTTGTTTCAAGGTGGAGATAAATATCTTTATCGGCAAAGGAGTTTAACAACTCCTGCAATTTTTTTACATCTACAACTTCCATAATACAACCTCCTTTATAAACACAAAAACTTCTACAACTTAGTATAAAGAAATTATCCGTTGAAAGCGATTTGCCTGCTTGCAACTGTGATTTCGCTTTCGTTTAAGTAGGGGGAAATCTCCAGCATATGAAGAAAATGAGGCCCATATTTCTCATTCCAACTTGGAGCAGAAATTTTCCAACTAGCAATTGCTCATCTAAAAAATAATCAAAAAAAGTCACTCGACCATACCGGGCGAGTGACTTTTCATAGCTTTAAACTTCTGTTATTGTGACTTCTGGTGCGCCAAAGCGATTTTTCGCTCCGTGCATCACGGGTCCAACATATTGATTTAACTTCCAACCATTGGCAATAGCAGCTGACACAAATTTCTTTGCTTCAATAACTGATTCTTTTACAGCTAGACCGTTCGCTAAGTTGGCTGTGATAGCAGCTGCAAATGTGCAACCGGCACCATGATTGTAAGTGGTATCTGTTTTTTGAGATTCAAGCAGGGTGTAAGTAGACCCATCGAAGAATAAGTCGACTGCTTTGTCATGTTGCAATTGTTTGCCGCCTTTAATAACGACATTTTTTGCGCCAGCTTCATGAATTTTTGATGCAGCACGTTTCATATCGTCAATAGTGTGTAATGTCTCAAGTCCAGAAAGTTGACCCGCTTCGAATAAGTTTGGCGTTACAACCAATGCGCGAGGGAGCAATAATTTCACCATAGCGTCTACATTTTCAGGAAATAAGGCCTCGTCTTCACCTTTACAAACGAGTACAGGATCAATGACAACATTCTTAACAGCTGATTGGTCAATTGCTTCGGCCGCTGTTTGGATGATCTCAACGGTCGGTAACATGCCTGTTTTGATAGCATCCACATTAGTTGAGAGGGCTGTCTTCAATTGAGCCTGCAATGTTTCAACTGAAATCGGATATATTCCGTGGCTCCAACCATTTTCAGGATCCATTGTTACGATCACTGTTAAGGCGTTCATTCCATATGTGCCGTGCTCTTGAAACGTTTTTAAATCTGCTTGTATTCCTGCTCCACCTGAAGTATCAGAACCTGCGATAGTTAACGTTTTTTTCATATTCGAATTCCTCATTTCAATAAGTATCTGAATTCCATATTACCAAAAATTGATGAAAGTTCAATTAGGAAGCTTATCCGCACGTAACAATTGGAGAGATATAAACACTAAACCGAGTGTGAAAATCAAAGAAATTCCACCAGCAATCCAATAACTTTGAGAGATGAGCCCGAAACTAATAAAAGCAAATAACAAAATAACGAGCAACATTCCCACCGAAAAGCATCCAAACCCGAGTACCTTCGAACGTTCAGGAACTTTACTTTCTTCCTTTGTTGAAAGCTCTACTTTACGCATTTTTTCTCGCCATTGAAAATCTGACATTTGTCATCACCTCTGTAAATATCCTATCATTCGACTGAAGGTTGTACAATTTGCATATTTCCCTTATCGTAAACTTAATAGAATCATTGAACAATTGATAGAGAAGGGGAGAACGATGCCAAAAGATCAGCGTATAAAAGAAATTGAACGATTGCTTGAAGAATTAAAAGCACATGAAGAAATAGCTGTAACTATAGAAAGTGAAAGTGTTCAACCACGTTCATCTGGATTTAGGCAAGTCGGCTTATTTATTGCCTCATTTATGCGTAGCAAATTCTTATGGTTCCTCACGGCATTGATAGCACTACTACTAATCGTTCCTCTTTCAGCTTTTTGGATAATTAATGGCAGCACCTTTACAGAAAATAAAGGGGCTTTCTTAGAACAAATTCAATCATTAAATGAATTAGCAACTGCGCAAGCTTACACGAAAGTCATGATTGAACGTCAAGATAATGCAATTTTAGGAAAAGAAATTGGCCTGAATTTACCTGGAACAAAGCGTAATTTATTGGTAGTCATTCCTGGGTCCGTAAAAGCGGGAATTGATTTTTCAACGCTAACTGAGAATGATATTGTGCTCGATGAAGAAGCGAAAACAGCTAAGCTTACATTGCCCAAAGCACAATTTTTAGGAGGACCTGAAATTTTCTTTGAACAAGTCAAAGTGTATTCATATGAAGGGTTGTTCCGAGGAGAAGCTAACTTGTCAGAAGCTTATGAATTAGCTGAAGAAGCGAAAATACTGATGATGGAAGAAACCACGGGGCAAGGGGTACTAGAACTAGCTGAAGAAAATGCTGCGCGCTCCGTTTCTGATATGTTTTCATTAGTAGAGTATGATGTAACCGTTGAATTTAAGGAGTGAAAGTTGTGGGAAAAAAGATGGTTGATCATGATTGGCAACAAGTACTCAAGACAGAATTCGACAAATCCTATTATACCCAGTTACATGAATTTTTAGAACAACAATACGCAACCGAAACCGTGTATCCTCCTAAGGATGATTTATGGAGCGCTTTTGAGGAAACCTCATTTAACAACGTCAAAGTAGTGATCGTGGGACAAGATCCTTACCATGGTCCGGGTCAAGCTCACGGCATGAGTTTTTCGGTTAAAGCAGGAATTAAGCATCCACCGAGTTTGCGAAACATGTTGAAAGAACTTAGTGACGACCTTGGATGTGAATTACCGGTTGATGGGTCATTGACAAAATGGGCTGTGCAAGGCGTTTTTCTATTAAATACAGTTCTAAGCGTTCGAGCAGGCTTTGCACATTCACATAAAGGACAAGGATGGGAACTATTTACAGATGAAGTCATACGAAAGCTTTCTCAGCGCCAAACACCAATAGTCTTCGTTTTGTGGGGGAAACCCGCGCAATTGAAAAGAAGTTTGATCGACACTTCTCGTCATGCCATCGTCGAATCTGTTCATCCTAGTCCCCTCAGTGCATACCGAGGATTCCTCGGGAGTAAACCCTATTCCCAAATAAATGAGCAACTAACACAATGGGGGATACAACCCATAGACTTTTGTTTGAAGTAGATTTCATGGTAAAGTGAAGGCTGACATGGAGAATTTGGAAAAGGAGGGTGACTCAACGTGATACCACTAAGTCGAGTTGTCACCGAAATAGAAAAATACGTAACTATAGCAAAGGGAAAAGGCGACGATCAAAGTATTCGTGAATCCCTACTCGCTATCCGAGCACTATGCGACGTGGTATTAAGCGAACAGCCTGACATAAATCCGCCCTTACCTATGCAAATCGCACAACCAACTTCTGCTGCGCAATCTATTTCAGTAGGAGAGCGTATAAAAGAAGAAGACGCAAACGGCGATTCGTTGTTTGATTTTTAACTATCATAAATGAAAGAAGGAATAAAGAGATGCCATTTTTTATAATTGCAGGAGCAATTAACGCATTTATAGCCGTTGCTTTTGGAGCATTCGGTGCACATGCGCTGAAAGAAAAATTATCGGAGAAATATTTAGCTATTTGGGAAACAGCAGTCCAATACCAAATGTATCATGCAATTGGATTAATTGTGATTGGAATTTTAATGAGCACAAACATAATCGGCAATGTATCACAACTTAGCTGGGCAGGTTACTTAATGTTAAGTGGTATTGTGATTTTCTCAGGTTCACTTTATGTACTAAGCTTAAGTGGAATTGGTATATTAGGAGCCATTACACCAATCGGTGGAGTAGCCTTCCTTACAGCTTGGGTACTCGTTATCGTAGCTGTTGTAAAACATATGAATTAACTTCGCGTCCTCTTAATGAGGGCGCTTTTTTATGGAGAAAGTCATTTCTGCGGCGTGTGCGTCCTTCGCCCTCCTTCAAGTTGATTTTGGGTTAACAGGAGAATGGACACTTGCTGCCTTGAAAACAATCGGCCGAAGATACAATTTCGGTCGATTTCTGCTTGTTTTAAAGTATCTGTAATCCCGTTATTATAGACCTGGATAGCAGGGTTTTCAGGAGCGCAGTGAAAACAAAATCATCTAATCTCCTTCTGAAAAACATAGTGGAAATGTCTATATAGGAGCCACTTCGCTGTCGCTTCTTGGCTTTTTTCTGTTGTTGAAGGTGTCTTAATAAAAAGTTTACATGTATCAGTAGTTGTTTCATCAAGTTAACTAGGGTTTGAGACGTGTTTGAGCGATAAACTTTGTCGAACGATAGATCTCAGTTGTAATTATTAGCTGTCACGTTGTAATTCTGGGAGGTGACGTTGTAAAAATAGACCTCCACGTTGTAAAAATTGCGATCCACGTTGTAATAGTAAATTTATGGCAATCATTAGCCGGTAATAATGTTAACACTTAGCGGTATTTTTAACTAAAACTTATATTAAATAAGTTACTATTTGGCTTGGGTTACGCGATCAACTGACACTCTCACAGAGTAATTAATCCCTCTCTGCAAAACAGAGTGGAAAATGCCTAAAAATAGCGATAGACAGCTCAGTTGTAATTATTGGCTGTCACGTTGTAATTCTGGGAGATGACGTTGTAAAAATTGCGATCCACGTTGTAATAGTGATTTTTTGGGAATTATTAACCGGTTATAATGTTAGGTACCAAATGGCAATCCTTTTCTTTCTTGAGGTTATGTTGCAGTAGGATAATTATTGAAATGATCCAGAAATATGAAACTATCTACCTAATAATTCGTCTAAATAATTAGAGGATAGGGGGGAGTTACTGTGAAAAAGGTCAGTCTACTAATTGGGCTACTCTTGCTGCTAAGTGCTTGTGGTAATAGTGAGATGAAAGAGCCTACGTTTGAAGAACTGAAGGATCATGCCTATATTGTAGAAAGTACCACTGAAGAGGGTATTTTTGTTAACTATACTTCCTTTACTTACATAGAAAATGTCAAACTGCAAACGAATCAAGGTGAACGCATAAAACCAACAAATATTAAAACTGGTAGTTTAATTTGGTATGAAGATACTGGGGCAATTATGGAGTCTTATCCAATGCAAGGAACGATTAAACAACTAACTTTGTATGACGATAAACTCAGTAGAAGACTTGAAAAAGGAATTGCATATTTTCTGAATTCCTATGATATGAGCGATTTTATTGGTGTACAATTGGTTTCGTTAGAAGGTAAAGAGTTAATCATTCAATTCAAAGGTTTTTCTAATCCAGATGCAGTTTATTTTGCTACAATCAATTTAGAAACACTAAAATATGATGTGAATCCGCAATAAATGAGACAGTAAGTTTAAAGGCACATTAATGACACAAGCAGGGAAAAACATAAGTGATGATAGAAAGTGAATTTATTGGGGGGATAATGGTGGAGAATATTCCGCGTGAGTCTGGAATTATTTATGAATTTAACGAGATGAATCAGCCGATTGCTACTGTAAAATCTGGAAGCACGGTACGTATTGAAACATACGATTGCTTTAAAAATCAAATTGTCTCTGAAGGTATGGAGCTTGTTGATCTAGATTGGAATCAAATCAATCCTGCAACGGGACCGATTTATGTAGAAGGAGCATGTCCAGGTGACGTTTTGAAAGTATCGATTCAAACCATTGAAATCGAGTCGCAAGGTGTCATGCTAGTCGGTCCAGATTTAGGTGTTATGGGTAAATTTATAAAACAAATGACCGCAAAAATTTTACCAATTGAAAACGATAAAATTGTATTTAATGATTTACAATTACCCCTCAATAAAATGATTGGAGTTATTGGAGTCGCACCTAGTGGTAAAGGCATTAACTGTGGAACACCTGGAGCGCACGGTGGCAATATGGATAATAAAATGGTGACACAAGGAGCAACCATGTATTTTCCAGTAGCTGTTGAAGGTGCTTTGTTTGGGCTAGGAGATTTCCATGCAGCGATGGGGGACGGCGAAGTAAGTGTTTCTGGTGTTGAAGTAGCGGGAGCGGCAACAGTCACACTTGAAGTGATAAAGGGTGTTACTGTAGATCAACCCATGCTCGAAAACGACCACAGCTTTACTCAAATTGCGTCCGCTTTGACATTGGATGAAGCGTCAAAAATAGCTACACAGCTAATGATTCATCGACTTGTTGAACAAACTCACATGACTGTTAGTGAGATGACGATGCTCATGAGTGCAGTAGGTCAATTAGAAATTTGCCAAGTTGTCGATCCTCTAGTTACTGTAAGATTTGTCGTGCCAAAATGGCTTCTCTCACAATTAGCAGTAACTTTAATTTAATGATATGCAGATAAATGCCCTTCCACAATATACATTGGAAGGGCATTTGTTGTTGAGTTAAATTGGATAACTGGGAAAATAATCGACTATCTAAAAGTATAGAATTTCCTCATCAAACGTTACATAATCTAAGTAAATCATTAGAAGTAAGTAGCGTTTACCAGTTTTCGGATCGCTTACAATGACATGATCACGTCCTGCTGCTTCAATAACTCCTGTAACAACTTTTGCATTCCATTCCCGGTTATTTGCAAACGTTAAGTATAGTGTTGCAACTTTTCCTTTATTGAGTCGTAAAATATTTTCAATATACGATTCTTCTTGTGTTGGTGGTTGCTGAGGTCGAGTACTAGCTGGGATTCCCGGTGGTGTCATTTGTTGTTGTTGGTAAGCTGGATTCCAATAATATTGTACCAATTTATCATCCTTTCAAATTTAAAGTCGGGGACAATCTGTTGTAGATGGAGTGAAAAAACAATGTGCTTTGAAACGTCCAGTATTCCATTGATTAAACCACTGGGCTGGGCATGCTCCTGTTGGTTCGAAAAACCATAGAGAATACTCGGCTGGATGAAATCGCTCGCCCGCTATAAAACGTCGAGCAAGTGCTATATCTTGTGGGCGAGCACGCTGATAAAAATATGGTTTTGTGGTAGCTTCAAAACCACCAGGACTCTGGAACACCATTTGCTGAACAGTGCGAATATTTATAAAATCAAGACAATCGTAGCGAACTCGATTGACTCCGACATTCCCAGCCAACAGCATACCGAGTTTTCCTTCACCTTCAGCTTCTGCTCTCATTAAACGCGCCAACGTTTCCACATCTTTTTCAGTTGCGCGGATAACTGCCACAACAACCTCCTCAAAAAAAATATATGACAAGTCCAACACAAATAGACCTGTTAAATCATTACGTGAGGGATTACCCATCATCGAGTGCGTTTTACCATAAAAAAAAGGCTACGCATTTAATGCGTAGCCTCGTAACTTATATCTTTAAAAATTCAGTTGTTTTCTCAGCATCTGATAGAGTACCTACGAAGAATGAACCGAACTCTGCAAAACGAGCACTCACTTCATCAAAACGCATTTCATAAATTAATTTTTTGAATTGAAGTACATCATCAGCGAATAAGGTAACGCCCCATTCGTAATCGTCAAATCCAATTGAACCACTGATAATTTGTTTAACTTTCCCTGCATACCCACGCCCAATCATGCCATGACTGCGCATCATCGATTTACGGTCTTCCATTGATAACATATACCAGTTGTCATTGCCGTCACGACGCTTGTCCATTGGGTAGAAACAAACATACTGTGAACGTGGAAGTTCAGGGTATAAGCGACTGCGAACATGTGGATTTTGATAAGGATCTTCATTTGATTCGCCAGCTAAGTAGTTTGAAAGCTCAACTACGGAAACATACGAATACGTTGGAATGGTGTATTCAGCAATCGTTAATTTATTGAACTTCGCTTCGAGTTGTTGCAATTCATCCATTGTTTCACGCAGTGTCATCAGCATGAAATCTGCTTTTTGACCAACGATTGTGTAGAAAGCATGGCTTCCTGTTTTTGCTTCATGTGCAACGTTTAATTCTTCTAAAAATCCTAAAAATTCATTTACTGCGACTGTTCGATCTTCACTTGATAGTTGTTTCCAAGATGCCCAGTCCATCGAGCGGAATTCGTGTAAAGCGTACCAGCCATCTAAAGTTTCTGCTGCTGTATTCATGTATAGGACACTCCTTCATGATTAATAAATAGTCAAAATTAGTGTAGCACAAACCCTTAAAGAAACCCACAATGTCACCATTCTGACCTGTCGAACTAAGTCGAAATCGTGTATGATTAAATTAAAAGTGAACGCGCAACTTTAGGCCGACGCTGGAAGGACCGAATCGAAAGTCTGCTTTCGCATGAGGTTAGAAGGCTAAAAATCTGTGTCGAGACTGATACTAAATTAAAGTGCTTATTTATCAGGGGAGGAAAGAAGAAATTGACTAACTTTTTTGACAACATCAAACAAACTATTACTGGTAAACATATAAAAATCGTATTACCTGAAGGAACCGACGAACGTGTGCTTCAAGCTGCGGTTAAATTGCAAAGAGAAGGGATTGTTACACCTATTTTAATAGGATCTCGTGACCTTGTGAACGCAGTAGCAAAGCAAGCGGAGGTAGAACTAACTGGAATAGAAGTGGTAGATCCTGTGCAATTTGAAAAGTTAGATGAAATGATTGAACAATTCGTAGAACGACGCAATGGCAAAGCAACACCAGCACAAGCACGCATTCAACTAAAAGACCTCAACACATTTGGAACCATGCTTGTCTATATGGGGTATGTACAAGGGCTAGTAAGTGGTGCAGCTCATACAACCGCTGAAACCGTGCGACCAGCTTTGCGGATCATTAAAACTAAACCAGGGGTTTCGAAAACCAGTGGTGCTTTTATTATGGTACGTGGGGAAGAAAGGTATGTCTTTGCTGATTGTGCCATTAATATTGCACCGACGAGTGAGGACTTGGCTGAAATAGCTGTGGAAAGTGCGAAAACAGCGAAAGCATTCGGCATCGAACCAAAAGTAGCTATGCTATCTTTTTCTACAAAAGGTTCAGCGGCGTCACCCGAAACAAGAAAAATAGAAACTGCGATGAAGCTGGCACAATTAAAAGCGCCTCAAGTTACTATTGATGGAGAATTTCAATTTGATGCTGCATTCGTACCTGCTGTTGCCAAGAAAAAGGCGCCAGGTTCAGTCATACAAGGTGATGCAAATGTGTTTGTTTTTCCTTCGCTTGAAGCAGGGAATATTGGCTATAAATTAGCGGAGAGACTTGGTGGATTTGAAGCAATTGGTCCTATTTTACAAGGATTAAACATGCCAGTTAATGACTTATCCCGTGGCTGTTCAGCAGACGATGTGTATAAACTAGTATTAATTACTGCTGCACAAAGCGTTATCGCGTGAGAAGAAATATGTCTAGTATAAAAGATATATTTGTAAATAAAGAATGGCGATTTTGGGATCAATCTATGAGTGGTAGAACAAAATCCGCACTCGAATCATTCGCAGCGGACGACATGCTTTGTGAACTGGTGGGAAAAGAAGGTTCACTTCCGACTATTCGTACATGGGTTCACGAAAAAACTGTGGTCCTAGGCATTCAAGATCATCGACTCCCTCATATCGAAGCAGGTCGTGATGTATTAAAATCACACGGATTTCAATCCATTGTTCGAAACTCGGGTGGACTTGCGGTCGTTTTAGACAGTGGAGTCTTGAATATCTCTCTTGTTGTATCAGAACAAAATAATGCGATTGATATTAGTGAAGGATACGATATCATGGTGGATTTTGTACGACACTTATTTCCGCAATTGGAAGGTAGAATAGAAGCATATGAAATTATTGGATCCTACTGTCCGGGCTCTTATGACTTGAGCGTAGACGGGAAGAAATTTGCAGGTATCTCACAGAGACGATTGCGTCATGGAATTGCGATACAAGTATACTTATGTATAGAAGGTAGTGGGGCCGAGCGCGCAGCTTATATTCGTGATTTTTATGAAGCAGGGTTGCAAGGGCAACAAACGAAATTTGGTTACCCAGTCATTGTGCCGGAAGTGATGGCTTCTGTGAGTGAAATATTGGGACAAACAATAACGGTGTATGACACCGTTATTCATGCTCAACGCTTAATGAATCATATGATGCAAAATGTACATATGCAGTCGCTACAACCAGAAGAAACGGATTTATATATGTATTATTTAACCCGCGTTGTCGATCGCAACAAAAAAATGCTTAATAAATTCGAATAAACTAACCTATAAGAAAACCACCAGAGCATATCTAGTAAGTTAACATCTTGAAGACGAAGCTTACGGAACTTCGTGAACGGAGAGGTGATTCAATGAAAAAGAATCAAAGAGAACGGGAAGTACGCTCTGTGACGACGACCGTTCAAAAATGGGGTAATAGTTTAGCGATTCGTATTCCTGCCGGTGTTGCTGAACAATTTGATATCCAACAAGGTTGTGAAATGGACATGACTGTTGGACTTCAAGGTTTCACATTAGTTCCGAAGAAGAGAAAACCAACATTAGAAGAATTACTATCAAAATGCACACCAGAAAATCGCCATGAAGAAATTAAGTTTGGGGTCGTAGGGAAGGAATTATTTTAATGTGAGAACAAAAACAGGGTGAAGTATCATCTCACGTATCCACTTCTGAAATTCCTTCCACTAGCGTTCCAGTCAGACATTTATCGTGGACACTTCTAGTGGTGCTGCCCTTCTGCCAAACAAAAAAGACCATCAATTTGACGATCTTTTCTCAAAGAAAAAGTGTTGTAATTCATTAGTCAGCACATTCTGTTAGATTTTGAACAGATAAAGGAACCCCACCTTTTTTAGATGAAAGAAACAACATTTACAAGTGATTGAAGTGGAAGGCGGGAATAACATTTGCTCCTGTATCTGTATCTGTTTCTGCATCGCTGCGCTAGCTTCGAAACATGAAAGTGCTTTGCAACGGAAATCACTTATACTAGTCCATAAGCTAAGAAATTATAAATTAACTTTTTCAACGGCTTCTTAATTGATTGGTGGTTCTTTTACAACTAAATTTCCGTTTTTCTCCATTTGGAATACAGGTGAAATATTTTCAGCGTCATCATTTAACGTCACTAAACGACGAGCCCGATTCATGATATGAACGAACTGCTCATAATCTTCTCGAATCGTTGTGTTTTCAATTTCTAGTCTTGCCAAATCGCGTTCAAGTTGCTTAATTTTTTCTTGAGAATGAGTTAGTAATGCGCGCCAGCGATGTGATTCTCCTTCGCCTCCACCATTTTGTTGCATACGTAATAAGTAGGCTATGACCACATCAAGTGATAGAGAAGAAAGAGGTATTTGGACCCGTTCTTGTGGTTGTTCTTCACTGCCTACGAGAAACAGAGATTGTCCTCTGCGACGATATTCTTTACCAAGCACACGCAATTTTTGTTTGCGATCTTTCTTTGCTTCTCTTAAATCTTTCTCGTATTCTCTTCTTACAACCGCGTTCCAACGAAATCCGCAAGCTGCTGCAGTTCTACTTAAAGAGTCTCCCGCTTCTTCGAATGCATTTAGCTGTGTACTGCCTTCGCGAACGTGTCGTAGCACGGTTTGTGCTAGCAATTCATCATTTTCATCTAACCATGCATCTTGTCTTATTTTAACCATAAATTTCCCTCCTGATTTGTTAATAGTTTTGGTGTTCTACTTTAAGTTTGTACAAGATTCACAGGTTTTATTCACTGAAAAATATGATGTGCTTGAATCAAAGAGGAAATATACGGTACAATAATCTATAGAATATGATTGAAAATAGAAAGGGTTGTAGACAAATGGCAAACGCATTTAGAGTTTGTGATGATTGTCAGGCCGTAAATTTAAAAACATTAATTCCTAAGTTAAAAGAAATCGATCCGAACGCATCGATTGATATTGCGTGTCATTCATACTGCGGACCAGGGCGTAAAAAAACATTCGTGTTTGTAAACAACCGACCCGTTGCTGCGCTTACTGAAGACGAATTAATGAATAAAGTACGGGCTAAGCTAAAAGGATAATCTCTCAGAAAAGACCGCTTCAATATAGATATTCATACTTTCGCCGCCTTTCCTAAAGGGGGGTTTTTTCTTTAAATGAATTTAAAAATTTTGAAGGACTTATATATTTTTATGGTTTGAGTAGTGTTCTCCGCTCTAATGAAATGAGGTGTTAATATGACTTATGCAACACAAAAGTTGGCTGAAGAAAAAGTCTTCAAGGATCCAGTACACCGTTACATACATGTTCGGGATCAAGTCATTTGGGATTTAATCGGAGCACGTGAATTTCAGCGATTACGTAGAATTAAACAACTCGGTACGACTTATCTCGTTTTCCACGGTGCCGAACACAGCCGCTTCAGCCACTCGCTAGGCGTTTACGAAATCGTAAGGCGCATAATTGATGATATTTTCAATGGACGCCCGGAATGGGATGAATCTGAAAGACTGGTCGTTCTTTGTGCAGCTCTCCTTCATGATCTTGGTCACGGACCATTTTCCCATGCTTTTGAAAACGTTTTTGATCTTGACCATGAGAAATTAACCCAAGACATTTTGCTAGGAGATACAGAAGTAAACGCAATTTTACTACGTATTTCACCCGAATTTCCGCAATATGTGTCCGATGTAATAGCAAAAACGTATGGGAATAAACTAGCAGTTAGCTTAATTTCTAGTCAAATCGATGCCGATCGAATGGATTACTTACAGCGGGATGCGTATTACACGGGGGTAAGTTACGGTCATTTCGATATGGAGCGTATTTTGCGTGTGATGCGTCCGCGTGAAGATCAAGTCGTTATTAAACAAAGTGGTATGCATGCTGTTGAAGACTACATCATGAGTCGCTACCAAATGTACTGGCAAGTGTATTTTCATCCAGTATCACGAAGTGCGGAAGTGATTTTGACCAAAGCACTTCACCGTGCAAAAGAGCTAAGTTCAAGTGGCTACAAATTCGCTTATGAACCGCGTCACTTTAAACCGTTTTTTGATCAGACATTTTCACTAGCCGATTACATCGCATTGGATGAAGGCATTGTCATGACATATTTCCAAGAGTGGGTGCACGAAGAAGATGGAATTCTGGCTGATTTATGCGATCGTTTTATTAATCGCCGCTTATTTCAGTACATTGAATTTGACCCAGCGAAGGATTATCGAAAACTAGCGGAACTCGAGCAACTGTTTAAAAAAGCTGGAATTAATCCGACCTATTATTTAGTGTTCGATTCGTCATCAGATTTACCTTATGATTTTTATCGTGCGGGAGAAGAAGGCGAACGTGTACCCATCCATTTACTAATGCCGAATGACGAGTTACGTGAACTTTCAAGGTCGTCTGACATTGTCGAAGCCATTTCAGGTAAACGTAGAACAGACCATAAATTGTATTTCCCAGAAGATTTATTAAGACAAGATACGAAGAAAAAAGCGGTGAAGAAGCAAATTTTACAGTTATTACTCGGAGAATCTTGAATTTGGAGGTGTGAAGATTTGTTAGAAGGGCACGCAAAAATCGTGCAGTTTATTACGCTTGCTGGTGAAGTAACAGGACGTAAAAAGCTGCAAAAAATGGTATACATTGCAAAGAAAATGAATTTTCCTTTTCAAGAAAAATACCAATTTCACATGTATGGGCCATATTCAGAAGAGCTAACTCTACGTGTTGAGGAATTGTGTAACATGGCTTTTTTATCTGAAAAAATGGAAGATAAGGGGTCTTATGTGCAGTACACATATGCATGTACCGAAGAGGGACGGCAATTTTTATCAACAATGGAGAATACGAATACGAAGCTAGATCAATGCATCCAACGTTTGAATAACAAAAGTTCACGCTTTCTCGAGATGGTTTCCACGTTATTATACTTTGATCATATAGAGCGACTGGCACAAGTAGAGAAGTTACATGTCGTCAAAGGTAAACTGAAATTTTCTGAGAAGGAAGTTGAGGAAGCATTTGCTTTTATTGATGAACTACAAACAGCGGGAGTAAATTGAAAACAGGACGGCTCGCTAAGGAATGAGCCGTCCTGCTTTTATAGGGCTTTAATCTTTTACCCGAGTTGGGTCATGCAGCTTCGCAATTACGGCTTTGAACCTTAGTTGTCGCTAAATAATTTTCCAGCTACTGCGTAGTGGTTTTTTGGCATATCTTCAATGAATACAACTACGTTTTCAATTGGAGCATTTGTTGTTTCGACAACAGCAGCTGTTACTTTTTCTACAAGCGCACGTTTTTGATCGTCTGTACGACCTTCGAGCATTTTTACAGTTACATATGGCATTTGAGTTCCTCCTCTTTCACAAAAATTTGTATATTGGTTATAATAACAGAATGGAGGCTGATAACGTATGGCAAATGAAGAAAAACCAAAACAAAAACTTGGATTTACCATAATAAAAAATGATCCAACAGATGGTCACGGTGGTTTCGGAATAGGTTCTTTAACACTTGAACATGTGTCGCCTGTCATCATTGACGTCGAGGAAAAAATAGCGAAGATTGAAATAGGTGCTATGCATGCACGAAGTGATACCGAACGAGGAATCAAATTCACAAAGAATCGTGAAGACTCTGAAGGCGGAAAATTATTTTGGCTCGTATGGGTAACCATTGATTACAAAGCGAGTGGTCCATACTACGCAGGTGTTACAGGGTGTGAAATGGTCATTAACCGTGAAAAACGCCGTGGCTTCAAAAATCTAGCAGACCATGTAAATAGAATGGACAAATCGATGAAACGCCAAATTATCGTCGATCATATGGACGATGCGTCAAAAGAAATATTGCGCGATTTTTTACAATCACACAACTCAGAAATGTGGGAACGTAGTGATGAAAATTTGCATAGTGTATTAAATGCCTGAATTTTACAAACAGGTGTACAAAATGTGACATTTTACTCCGTTCACTATATACAGTTGAATCTGTTTAAAAAAGCAAGTAAACTATTAAATATAGCTAACAAAAGGTGAGCTAGGACAATTGGAACGCGTCTGTACATGAGCGCCATGCGACATTTGTGTCAAACCCAAGCCAAATGCCTCATGTTTCTCATGTCAGCGCCAACCAAGAAAAAAGCTTTCTGTTCCAACGGACATATTTCCGTGGAAGAGAAAGCTTTTTTATGTGAAATGAAAGTATAAGATTTTTCGAGCAACCTTCGCACTAGGAGTTGTTATGTCTAGCTGCAAGCGCCAGCTCACACCTAAGCTTCAGACCCTCATTCGGAAACAAATTTCCGAATCGGTTCTTCCAGCGCCGGTGATAAGCTAGAGTGGCGCATTCCGCTTTTCTTGTCTAGCTGCAAGCGCCAGCTCACACCTAAGCCTGGACACGCAGGACGTGGATCATAAGGGCGTTGCAAAAGCTCTTGAAGTAAACGCAGGAGCAACACGAAGTTGCGTATTTAGCCGATGTAACTCTCGTTAATTCGATTAATGTAAAGTCGTGAATTCCTTTTTTAGAAACCCAAGTTTCCCTCAGTGGAAGTGAATTTTTTGTTCAGAGATCTATCTTTATTGAGTACTGGATTGCACATTATAAAATAGTCCTTTAATTATGCGTTGGGATACTTTCATTTTACAAGAAAGGACGATTTTTTATCTTTATTTTAAAAAATATATTGTTATCACTTGATTATTTATAAACAGGTGAATGATTGAAGTGGAAGGCGGCGACTCCGGCGGGAAAAGCGAGTCTGGTGAGACCCCGCAGGAGCTTGCGACGAGGAGGCTCACGGACCGCCCGCGGAAAGCGTCCGCCTGAAACGGAAATCACTAGATATAATAAGAAGTCTGTCTTATTCCTCAGGTTATTTTGTAGTAGGTTTACCCTCCAAAGCATACCGGAAGGCTAATATGGTATTACCCTCAAAATAAAAGGAAACCACTAATTTCTAAAGAATGAAAACGGGAAAAGTGACCACGGATCATCGCCTTCCATTTCTATCATTTCATTTTCTTCAACGTCTTCCACTAATTGTTTCTGCAACTTCGGATCAGTACATAAACGTCTTGGTACGTCAGATTTTTTTACGTACACCAAGCGTTGTTTCGTACATTCAGCTACGGCCAAACCACCATTTTCTATATCCACGATTACTCCATACACACCTTTTGTAGGCAAGAATGGTTTAGCTGCTTGTCCTTGATGAACTCTTTCCATAAAATCAATCCAAATATTTTTTGTCGCTTGTTTGTCTACAGCTAATTGTAATTGCTGGCCATCGTCATAACCATTCCACACGCCAGCTGTTAATGTTGGCGTGTAACCAATCAACACTTGGTCGGAAATAGTGGTTCCAGATTTTGCTGCATACGGTCTAGTTTGTTTTCCACGAATGGATAATCCGGTTGCAGGTGCATAATCATTAAAAGTAGGATCAAACATGCCTGTCATTAAGTGGGTTAAAATAAATGCATCATCCGCAGACATCACGGGGTCATCATCTTCTCGTTCATTAGGACTTACATCAAAAACCACATCCCCATTACTATCCTTGATGGATAAAACAGTCTGGAGTTGTCGATCTAATCCACCACTTGCAATTTTGTTAAAAGCACTGGTCAAGTCTTCTAAAGTTACTTCAGACGTCCCAAGTGCCATGGATGGTGTTTCTTGAACGGAAGCTTCTACACCTAATCGCTTTAAAATTGAACTGAATGGTTTATAACCGATTTTTTCAAGTGTTTTGACGGCGTAAATATTGTCTGAAATCGCCAATGCTTGTGCTAATGATATAGGGTGATTTGCGAACTCCCCGTTAAAATTATTAGGTGTGTATTCTGAACGGCCATTGTCATATGTGAAAATGGTTTGCTCACTTTCTAAGAACGTCAATGGTGAGAAACCTTTTTCAAGAGCTGCTGCATACAATAAGGGCTTGATAGTTGACCCGGGTTGACGCTTCGCTTGAGTGACACGATTAAATGGACTTTCTGAATAGGAACGACCACCAATTAATGCGGTCACGTAGCCTGTTTTTGGTTCCATACTAATAAAACCTACTTCAAGGTCGTTATTAGGCATCCAATCAGCAACAACTTCTTCAGCCACTTTTTGATGTTGAGTGTTCAATGTCGTTTCAATGGTCCAGCCACCTTCAGCGATCATACGACCTTTTGATTTCAAAATACGCTCTGCTTCGTTCCAAGCTTCATTCAGAAAGTAAGGAGCTACACTTTTCGTTGCTTGCCATTCTTCATTTTTTAAGACAATATTCTCATCACGTGCACGAACGATAGCTTCACTTGTCGCCATGCCTTCAGATTCCATCAATCCGAGAACGATATTTTGTCTTCTGTATGCATTGTTTTCATTAATCAAAGGTGAATAATAACTTGGTCCTTTTGGAATGGAAATTAGTAACGCAGATTCAGCAAGGGTTAACTCTTTACTCGGTTTTCCATAATAGTAACGACTTGCCGCTTCGATTCCGTACATGCCATGACCAAAATACACGGTATTTAAATAACCTTCCAACAATTCATCTTTTTCATAAAAGATTTCCATACGATAAGCATACAAAGCTTCTTTTGCTTTACGCGTCCATGTTTTGTCGTGAGATAAATATAAATTACGTGCGTACTGTTGGGTAATAGTACTAGCACCTTCCACTTTTTTCATTGCTTTTACATCTTTTAATAAAGCTGCAGCAATTCGTTTGTAATCAAATCCGTTATGTTTGTAAAATTGTTGATCTTCCACTGCTAGAATGGCTTTGCTTATAAAAGGAGACATTTCATCTAAATTCACCCAATAACGGCGTTGTTCAGCAAAACGGTCTCCAATTGAATGACCGTTGCTATCTAAAAACTCTGTGGCTTTAGCCACCGCGAGAGAAGGTGGGCCAAGAATTTGCGCATAAATACGTAATGAAATGAGAATAGTACCCATGGCACTTATTGAAACAATGAGAAGCCAGATAGCGATTCGAAGTTTTAGTCGCTTTCGTTTTTGAAGTTGGTAATCAGCTCGTCCCATTTTGACATCTCCGTTTCGTCCATACTTTACATTAGTATGGTAAATTCATGACGGGATTAAACGCACCGATTTAAGAAACCAACAAATTGACGAGTATTTAAATCAAAAACAATGCTTTTATGAAAGAAAAAGTGCAACTGTCTTGACAAAACAGTTGCACTTTCGCTAAAAACGTCTATACTTTCTCTGTATTTGTTTTTCGGCTACATGCCAAGAACGGATCCAATAACCTCGTAAATAAAGGAGATTAAAAACATGGCTGGATTTTGGTTTACAGAAAAACAAACCGAGAATTTTAGCATTAAGATAAAGGTGAACCGCACCTTACATACGGAGCAAACGGATTTTCAATTGCTTGAAATGGCGGAAACTGCTGAATGGGGCAATATGTTATTTTTAGACGGTATGGTAATGACTTCTGAAAAAGACGAATTTGTTTATCATGAAATGGTTGCACACGTACCATTATTCACACATCCAAATCCTGAAAACGTATTAGTTGTAGGCGGTGGAGATGGTGGAGTGATTCGAGAAATCATGAAACACCCACAAGTGATGAAAGCAACACTTGTCGATATTGATGGCAAAGTAATTGAGTACTCTAAAAAATATTTACCAACAATCGCATCTGAATTAGAAAACCCACGTGTAGATGTACAAGTAGGCGACGGTTTTATGCATATTGCTAAAGCTGAAAATGAATACGATGTCATCATGGTGGATTCAACTGAACCTGTAGGACCAGCAGTGAACTTGTTCTCAAAAGGTTTCTATGCAGGCATTTCAAAAGCGCTAAAAGAAGATGGGATTTTTGTTGCGCAGTCGGACAACCCTTGGTTTACACCCGATTTAATCAAGCAAGTTCAAAGTGATGTAAAAGAAATTTTCCCTATCACTCGTTTATATACGGCGAACATTCCTACTTATCCAAGTGGTCTGTGGTGCTTCACATTAGGTTCGAAAAAATACGATCCACTTGAAGTGGAAGATGCACGTTTCCATGAAATCGACACGAAGTACTATACGAAAGAATTGCATAAAGCAGCATTCGTGTTACCGAAGTTCGTGAAAGATTTAACGGGGGAATAGCAGATGAGATTTGATGATGCTTATTCAGGTAAAGTCTTTATTAAAAGCCATCCCAATTACGATGAATCACAAGCTGTTATTTATGGCATGCCGATGGACTGGACGGTCAGCTATCGTCCAGGTTCTCGATTTGGACCTCAACGTATTCGGGAAGCATCTATTGGCTTAGAAGAATACAGTCCATATTTAGATCGTGACCTTGAGGACGTAAAATACTTTGATGCAGGAGATATTCCGTTACCATTTGGCAATCCGCAGAAAAGTATAGACTACATCGAAGGTTTCGTTCGCCAACTTTTGCAAGATGAAAAAATCCCAGTAGGTATGGGGGGCGAACATTTAGTATCGTGGCCTGTGATGAAAGCTGTAGCCGAAAAACATCCGGATTTAGCTATTATTCACATGGATGCTCATACTGATTTACGTGAGTCGTATGAAGGGGAAGCACTTTCTCACTCCACGCCAATTCGAAAAATAGCCGAACATATCGGACCCAATAATGTGTATTCATTTGGCATTCGTTCAGGTATGAAGGAAGAGTTCGTGTGGGCAAAAGAAAACGGCATGCACCTTTCAAAATTTGAAGTGCTTGAGCCGCTAAAAGAAATTTTGCCAACACTTGCAGGGCGTCCTGTTTACGTGACGATTGATATCGATGTGCTCGACCCAGCTCATGCACCAGGAACCGGAACGGTAGACTGCGGTGGGATTACAACTCGTGAATTATTAGCTTCAATCCACGCGATTGCAGGCTCAGACGTAAACGTAGTTGGATTCGACTTAGTTGAAGTAGCGCCAGTTTACGACCCATCTGAACAAACAGTCAACACAGCGAGTAAACTAATTCGTGAAATGCTTCTAGGCTGGGTTAAATAAGGAAATAGTAAGACGTCTCACTGGATATTCGAATATCCGCTAAAAATAAAACAGACTAGCGAAGTGACTTAGTCACTTCGCTAGTCTGTTTTCGTAGCTCCTTGAAAGCTTCGTTCATATAGTTCGTTATGGTACTTAAAGAAAATAATAAATTACACTATGATCTAAAACTGCGTAAAAATGAGATTTACTATTCCAATCAAAATTCAAACCTGTTTCAGTAGCCTTTATACTTTTGAAATAGGTTTATTATTGGGAATAATAGGGTGAACGGGAATAAAACCTGTTTGAACGGGATTAAATCAATTTGAACGGGATTAAACCAAGCGTGAACAGGAATAAACTTAAAGTGAACAGGAATAAACCCAGGAATCATGATTTTTACGACGTTACCTTCCATAATTAACTAGTGATAAGTAATAATCACTAGGGCATTAGCTTTTTGACCATGCTAGGCACGTAGCTTCGTAATTATATTTTGAAAGATTTTTTTATTGAATAGTAAGTGCTCATTCTCTAGTTAAGGTGGGGTCCGTAATGCTCCTAAAATGTCAAAAAACATTTCACTTGTTGATCAAATAAAAAAAGCGTGATGCTTTCTCTTGAGAGAGAAGACATCACACTTTTATATTGGTGTAATGGAAGACACGATTACGACCAGTTGCTTTTGCTTCATACAGGGCAGTATCTGCTGCACTATACAACTCATGGATGGTTGACCCATTATCAGGATACGAACTTACACCAACGGATAGGGTAATCGATACTTCTTGGTTGTTCGAAACATTAAAAGAACTACGCGCCACACTTGAGCGAATTTGTTCACCTAAATCAAGCCCCATTGCAGGTGGGAAATTAGGAATTAATAAAACAAACTGTTCTCCACCACTGCGAGTAACATGCCCTTCTTTTGGCGACACCAGGTTTTTTAGCCGTTCTCCTAGCTCCTTCAATATTTCATCCCCAACAGGGTGGCCATACACATCATTTACTTTTTTGAAGTGGTCAATGTCAATCGAAATCATGCAGAAGGGTTTAGTTGAATGTGTGATGAACGTTCGAGTAAGCTGCTCGAACTTACGGTTATTATAAACACCAGTCAAATAATCGGTTTCTGCCAATAATTCGGTATGTCGAATTTTCTTAAAATGCTCGCTTAATTCGATTAATATAAATAACACCATAAAGAATGAAAAGGTTGAGAATAAAATAAAGTAAACAACTTGCAATAGAGTGCCACTATATTGATAAAATAAATAGCTGATAAGTAATACAGTTTGAGCAGTTGCATAATAAAAATAATATGGCGCATTTTTAAAGGTCATAGGGTATTTAAAAGAAAATGCTCCAATGACAATACCTAAAATAATCACGTTTAATCCTGCCAAAAATCCTGAGGTCGTGAAGACATCATACATTAACATACGAGTCAACCCAATAATAAACCCTGTAACAATCGGAGCTATCGGTCCACCAAAAATTCCAGCAAATATAATAATTACATGCCTTGCGTCAACTTTTATCGTATCTGACAATTGAACCGATGTTTGCATTAAAACAAATCCAGCAAATCCAGCAATAATCCCAATGATATAGGGATGAGTTTTTGCAAAAGGATAGGTAGAGCCGGCTGCATCTTGGAAGGGCCAATAAGATAGGACAGCAAAGGTAAATAATATACAAAAATTAATAAGTAACTCCAAAAGCATTACTTTTCTCCCCTAAGACAAAAATTCTAGCGTCAGTATAGCATATCTATTAATCAAGTTGTATATATATTTACAGTTAATTACCAATTGGTGAATTTTATTCTAGAGGTTATGGTGACGCAGATTTGCCAGCCAAAGCTATCCGAAAACTCAAGGTAAGGCTTCTACTTTTTTAAAACACTAGAAAGTATATAAAATTGATCTGCCAAGTATTCAGTGTTTATGGTGTTTTTAGTATATGGAGACTAACGTGCTAAAACGGAATTTCTATGATGTGACTCTCGTTAATTGTTCTTTGTCAAATGACGTTGGTGAAGAATTTTAATAGGCTATAATTGATTATTTATTTGTCACGGGACTGTCCAAAAAGTCAGTAAAACTGATTTACTCGACAGTCTTTTCTTACGATTAGTCAAGTATCCCGTTGCTTTCCGTTCCAGATGGACGCTTTCCGCGGGCACGGCTTCAGCCTCCTCGTCGCGAAAAACACGCTCCTGTGGGGTCTTCAGCTCTC
>NZ_AMGD01000067.1:0-50924 GCF_000297555.1 Paenisporosarcina sp. TG-14 | reverse complement strand
TCCGTTAATAAGGGCTCAGTTCACATTGAAGCAAATTGGATTTGGTCTGGTATAGGGGTTCTTATGTATTCATCTGTGGTGGGTATTTTATACCCAGCGATTTTGTTACCATATCCAACAAATTATTATAATGATCTGCAAACGAAGACTTTAATTATCACACTCTTTAGTAGTGGTTTATTAGCAATTTTTTTATATCTAATAATTGCAGTGTCTAAGATGACAAGCAGAAAAGAAGTATAAATACTCGCCTAGAATAAAAAACGGTTAACATATGACGGCTTATCGGAAGTTGCCAAAGATATATAAGAACCCCCAACAACCTTGTCTTAACAGGATTGCTGGGGGTTCTCAATTTATATGCAAAATAGCACTTGAAATAGGTGCAAAATAACATCTAAAGTGACATCTAAGGGTTAACTCATTCATTAATGTTCAAGAACTCGTTCAACAATCTAAGTTCAGTAACCTATACGACACTAAGTTTAGACACACGATTAAAATATAGGACATTAGAAAAAGCCACCATGTAAAGGCAGCCGAATGTTAGCTAATTTAATTTTCATGGGAGTTGAAATTCCCACTTAAAACTCCCAATATTTCTTCTGCATCAGCATTGATATACAAATTGCCTAATTTCCAATTACCTTCCCTTTTGGCAAACCACAAATCAACATTTTTTTTCACTGTTTTTTCGCCATTCTCTATTATTACTAAGTCAACTGTTCCTACTGGATACGTATCATCTAACTTAACACGCAAATTGCTATATCCAACAACATAAGTTCCCTTTTCTTTTAAATCTTTCACCCGATTTATCCATTTGGTTTTTGCGTCATTAAAAGATATTGTTGGTTCCAAATCAGAAGCTCTATCATAAATATAAACACTTTTAAAAGCTTCATCATAATTTTGTTCTATCACATTATCTAAAACACCTTCGACAGCATTTCTTGATTGGTTTTTATCTGTGAAGCCTGGAATATAGAATGCACTTAGTAAACTTATAACCCCTACGATAATTACAAGTCCAATCACCTTTTTCACAAAACCACCCTTTCGAAAAAATTCTCTTACTCCAAATTTTATTGTTATATCCAAAGTTCTAATTAAATTATCCTGCCCTTTAGTTATATTACGATTATTCAACCAACTCCCTTTAATGAAGCCAAAAATTAAACAAGTTTGGCGAATGCATTTAAGCACTGCTTTCTATTTTACTTTACCTTATTTTAGCTTAACATCCTTTAATTACAATAATATTCCCTATGGTTTTTGGTTGATTCGCTTTTCCTCTCTATAATAAATAACCAATCTGTCTTGGGTTTTAGGCAAACAAAAAAGACCGTCTCTGACGATCTCCTGTTCTTCAACTAAAGTATATGGGAGTTGAACAAACAAATGGATGTTCCGTCCGTAAAACCTCAGTAGGTTGACATAACACCCGGACTAGGAAGTAATCACCTTTAGTCCAGAATTGAAGAGACAATCACAATCTCAGATAATTGTCTGCTTGTAATTTGGTCCTTCTTCTCTTTTCTTGACTATTAAGTTCTCATCCAATCCATTGCATATGGCAAAATAGCCGTCATTTAATTGAAATCCAATGCCATCTAAATAAAAATAATGCGCTTCGTTCTCCTCACATCTTTCAATAATTTCGATCCCATTCACCCGTTTACCAATAGCGAAGTTAAGTTCTTCTACCTTGTTCTTTTCCCAACTAAGTTTTAAATCTGTACCATACCAATCAAGGCCCTGAGAAACACGGATTTGATTAAATGAAACAGCGTATTCATTGGATTTATAAGCACATAACTCTACCTGACAATCTTCAAAACATATAATCACTGGACAATCTTTAAACCATTCATTGCTGGTTTGTTCCCAAGCCACCCAAATTTCTTTTATATTTTTACCTATCAGACCTTCAAGGTTGTTTCTATGGTCTTTTACGATATTGGATGGGCTAGTATAAATTTCCGGACTGTAATTTTTTATTCCAAACATAAAATAATCCCCCTTAACAATGTAGTAGTAATTTTCATGGAAGTTAAAAAATTAATCAACATTCTTCTTTAAGTAAGATACAACAGCCTTTCCCTCGATGCACGTGCTTGTATATGGAATGCACCGTAGGTTGACATAACACTACTTCTAGGAAGTTCGCCCCTACGAACCAACCTTTACGGACTCTCACTTCTTTTTCTATTCAACGATTCATCTTTTATTCACGAATTATACATGTTTGATTTGACTGGTTTTTGGAGAGTTCGCTTTTCCATTTTGATGAATAAATATCCCCTAAAAAAATTTTTAGTTAGATAATGTGATGGTATTTTGAAAGAATTAGTTATTCAATTAACATGACACGTTAGTTTTAGTGAAATCTTCACAATCTTACATTCATTTTAACATAAATATCCAGACTCATTATTTACACTTCTTACTTTAATAAAGCCATAAAAAATAAAAACTACTTGATTACTGAATATTCATACAGTACATTTATATATAAAACAATTTCTAGGAGGAACTATAGTGAACATAATTTTTTTCTCACCACACTTTCCTCAAAATAGTACCTATTTTTGTATCAATTTAAAAAATAGCGGTGCAAACGTCCTGGGAATTGGGGATACACCTTATGAGGCGCTAAGCGATAAGCTAAAGGAAGCTTTAACAGATTACATTCAAATTAGAAATTTGGAAGACTACGATGAAGTTCTGAAATCGGTTGGTTACTTCACTCATAAGTTTGGAAAAATAGATCGTTTTGAGTCTCTTAACGACCATTGGTTAGAACTGGAAGCAAAAATTCGAACCGATTTCAATATATACGGTACAAAATTGGATTTGGTATACGATGTCATACACAAATCCAAGATGAAAAAGTTTTTTGAAAAATGCGATGTCTCAATGATTCGCAGTGTAAAGGATATTAATTATACAAAATCAGTTAATTTTATTAAAACCGTTGGTTATCCAATCGTGATCAAACCGGATTTGGGTGCAGGTGCAAGCATGACTTCTAAGATAAATAATGACCAGGAATTAAACCGATTTTTTGAGCACAAGCCTGCAGAAGTCAATTTTATTGCGGAAGAATTCATTGAAGGTAATGTTTTAACTTATGATGGCTTAATTGACCGTGATGGCGTTGTACAATTAGCTGCCACTCACTTATTTGATCAAAGTATTATGAAGGTCGTTAATACGAATGACCATTTGCACTACTATTGTTTAAAAGAAGTACCTACAAAAGTTAAACTAGCAGGACAGAGTATTTTGCGTGCTTTTGACATAAAAGAACGATTTTTTCACATTGAATTATTTGAGTCCCAAAAAAATGGCAAGCTCTACGCACTTGAAGTAAATATGAGACCTCCTGGCGCTTGGATGCCAGATGCCATTAACTTTACGTATGATAGCGATGTTTATAAAGAATGGGCCAATATGGTTGTCCATAACCATGTGGACACGCCTAAAGAAGGAAAATACTTTACCGCCTATGCAAGCCGGAAAGATCATAAGCACTATGTCCACAGCCATGAAGACATACTGTCTATCTTTTCACCTTACCTTGTTAACCATAATCGAATTGAAGATGTTTTTAGCCAGGCAATGGGCAATTACGCTTTTCAATTTCGAGCAGATACGTTAGAAAAGGTACAATCAATCGTCTCTTATGTTCAAGAGGAAATGAGGAATTAACATGCATATCTCCTATCATAAGGAATGGAGTCATTCATTAAATAGAGACATGGAATACAAAGTTTATGGTCATAAAGGAAAACCGATATTAACATTCCCGTCATCTGGCGGGCGCTTTTTTCAATATGAAGACAACGGAATGATTGAAGAGTTGAGAGACTTCATCGAGGAGGGCCGCATTCAAGTCTGGGCCTGTGACGGGATTGATGAAGAAACATTTTTCTCTCAACATCCGAGTGTCAATGCTCGCATGACGCGTCATAAGCAATATGATCAATACATAGCCCAGGAACTTGTGCCATCTATTTTACACAAAAGTAAGATGAGCAATCATGGAGACGATCAAAAGATATGGATAACCGGCTGTTCCATGGGCGCATTCCATAGTGCGAATTTTTTCTTTCGCCATCCCTTTGCTTTTGATGGATTGCTCGCACTCAGCGGTGTCTTTTCGACGAGTTACTTTTTTGGTAATCATATGGATGATGACGTTTACTTCCACTCCACCCTTTCCTATTTGAATGATTTGCATGATGAGAATTATTTGCAATCTTATAGACAAAGTCGACTGGTCATTTGTGTTGGGCAGGGTGCTTACGAAGAGGAAATGATTAATGAAACCCATCAATTAAAGAATCTGTTGGAAAAAAAATCGATTCCAGCACGCATCGATTTTTGGGGACATGATTCACATCACGACTGGGATTGGTGGAGAAAACAATTTCGCTTTTATATAAGTGAATGGATGTAAGTCATTTACAGTAATAGTAGTTGTTCATCCGATAAATAAGCAATGGATATTGGGATTTGGTTTGAAGATGTAACTGGTGCTTCCATAATAAAACAAGAAAGCTACCCTTTACAGAGTAGCTTTCTTGTTTTACTAGTATAATCCTACTCAAGTAATATTCCTTTCCTCATCTATCTGCGTTATAATTCCAAGAATATGATCTTTTAAACTTTCCCAAAGTTTGACACTCATTTATATGTATAACTTGATAGCTAAAAGGAGCCATGTCTCGTGCCCAATTTTTTAAGAAAAATTAGGTTTCACCCTGCAAAGATTATTGTTTCTTTTTATATATTTGCTGTATTATTTTCAACTATTTTACTTAGCTTACCTATTGCACTGAAACCTGGCGTCAGTTGGACTTTTTTGGATTTGGTATTCACTGTAGTTAGTGCTGTAAGTGTAACAGGTCTTACGGTTGTATCAACAGTAGATACATTTAGTACAACAGGAGTATTCTTTCTATTATTTATCCTTCAGTTCGGTGGAATTGGGATCATGACCCTGGGTACATTTATATGGGTCGTAATTGGAAAGAGAATTGGGTTAAAAGAGCGCCAATTAATAATGACAGACCAAAACCAATCTCAATTAGCTGGTGTAGTCAAACTCATGAGACATATATTAGTTATCATCCTTGTAATAGAGTTCATCGGCACAATTATTCTAGGCACACATTTTCTAAGCTATTTCCCTACATGGCAAGAAGCCTACTATCAAGGTTTATTTGCCTCTGTTAGTGCAACAACAAATGCAGGATTTGATATTACAGGTAGCTCTCTTGAACCATTTGCTAATGACTATTTCGTTCAATTCATTACGATTATATTATTAACATTGGGGGCCATTGGATTCCCTGTCCTTATTGAAGTAAAGGATTTTATTCTGAATAGAAATACGAAAAATAGTATTCACTTTTCCTTGTACACGAAGCTAACAACTCTGACTTTTTTCTCTTTAATGTTAGTAGGAACAGTCATCATTTGGGCATTTGAAGCAAATCATTTTTTTGCTGACAAAAGTTGGCATGAGTCCCTTTTCTATTCGTTCTTTCAATCAACCACAACCAGGAATGGCGGGTTGGCAACCATGGAGATTAGTCAGTTTTCTGATGCTACCTTATTGGTTATCTGTTTATTAATGTTTATTGGTGCTTCACCAAGTTCTGTTGGTGGGGGAATTCGAACAACCACGTTTGCTTTAAACTTACTGTTTATATACTCATTTGCAAGAGGACACAAAAGTATAAAAGTATTTAAACGTGAAATACATGAAGATGATATTAGGAAATCCTTCATTGTAAGCATGCTTGCTGTTAGCCTTTGTTTTGCAGCTGTGGTCATCCTCTCAGAATTTGAACAATTTACTTTACTCGAAATAATGTTTGAGGTAACCTCTGCATTTGGTACCACTGGTTTATCTATGGGAATTACTCCCGAACTTGGGACGGTTGGCAAAATAGTCATCATTTCACTTATGTTCATTGGAAGAATAGGAATTTTATCTTTTATTTTCTTGTTTAACCGGAAAACTCAACAAGCTAATTACCATTATCCAAAGGAACGTATCATTGTCGGATAATAGCCGTTTACTTCAGTTGTATGATTCAACCCTTTCATTGTCCTTTTATAGAAAACGCTTGGATCATTATTAGATCCAAGCGTTTTTGCTGTTCGTAAACCAGTTCAACTTCTATATTTAGACCGCTGTATGTTTATACAATAATGGGAGACTTATTAAAATTAGAGTTTGGTTAATTTTCACTCTTCATTTTATTGCGTAGGCACGTGTAATGCTAGTGTTGAGATTATCTCTCCAATGCCTTATTAACTGCTGTAACGGCATGGATGACTGCTGTATCAAATATTGGGACTTGTGAATCCTCTTGTTTTATTAATAATCCGATCTCTGTACATCCCAATATGATACCTTCAGCTCCATTATCAATTAAACGTTGGATTACCTCTTTGTAATAATCTCTTGATGATTGCAAAATTTCGCCTAAAACTAATTCTTCAAAAATGACTCGATTTACCCCCACTCTTTCCTCGGTATTTGGCACCAATACCTTAATGCCATTAGACTCTATGCGGGATTTATAAAAATCTTGTTCCATCGTATATTTAGTGCCTAATAACCCTACTTTACTTATCCCTGTTTTTTTAATTTGATTTGCTGTTGCATCAGCAATATGTAAAATAGGTATGGTGATTTTTCTCTCAATATGTTCAACAACCTTGTGCATTGTATTTGTGCATATTATGACAAATTCCGCTCCCGCTTTTTCCAAAGTCTGCGCAACATCTCCTAACAAATTACCCGCACTTTCCCAATCACCTTCAGCTTGGTAACGTTGGATTTCATAAAAGTCGACACTATATAAAATACATTTTGCTGAATGTAATCCACCCAATTTGTTCTTCACTTCTTCATTGATTAACCGATAATATTCCACTGAAGATTCAAAACTCATACCACCTATTAGTCCAATCGTTTTCACAATAACCCTCCATTTATTAAACTCTTATTCTAGTTAAACAAATAAAATTGATGATATATACACAACAATTGTTACCGTTAAACTGCTTAACACCGTTGTAAAGAGGACGGTTTGAGCTGCTACTTCTGGATACACATCATACTCCATGGCCAGGGTTGCACTATTCCTTGAAGTGGGAAATGAACTTGCAATAAATAGAGACTGAGCAACTACTCCATCTAGCCCCATGATATAGATCAGAATTAGCGCGATACCTGGACTGATCAATAATCTTCCGATACTACTGACAATAATCAACTTGTTCAACATCGTTCTAAATTGGATTTTCGCGAGTTGTGCGCCTAATAAAATGAGTGCAATGGCGATAAATGCATTGGAAAGTTGATTGATCGGAATCCAAATAAATTTAGGAATATTAATATGAAATGCATTTAATAACCCACCGAGTATCATTGCATGAATGATGGGAAGTAACATGAGTGCCCTCAATATATCGAGTCCGGATTTTGTGGCAGAGATCAAGTTATATAAACCATATGTATACGTAATGATATTTTGAAAGACCACCATAATAATTTGAATTGATACCCCTAAAGGATTCGCTTGAAAAATTAATTGGCTTACTGGAATTCCATAGTTTCCTGAGTTCATCAACACTACACTATTATTAAAAATTCCCGCTTCCCCTTTGTCGAGTTTAAGAATTTTACTAATGAATGAGCTGACAATCATTAAACAAAAACTGAAAATGAGTAAATACCCGATGATTTCCAGGAGTACTCCAAAATCGATATCTGTTTCATAAATATTCATAAAAACCGCTGCTGGCATGAAACAATACGTAATTAAATTTGACATAGCTTTCAAATCAAAGTTAAATTTCCTCTGTAAACTTGCGCCAATGAGTAAAAGAATCAGTATGGGTACAATTACATTCAAAAAGACAATACCTATAAATAACAAGTGCATTACTCCATTCATATGGATAGACGTTTCATTAAAGAAACCCACAACCATTTTCTCTATCTAATTGTTATATTCTCTATTTTATCTGGATGTCCTGTTTATTTTTAATCAAAAGAAAGGAGCCAATTCTTTGATATAACGATAGGTTCTACAAAACCATCCGTTCAGTTGAGTGGTACAAAATCAAAGTTAAACAGATAAAAAGAACCCAAATTCATATGCGAATTTGGGCTCTATGACTAGATATCATTAACAACTTCTATGATGAATCCTTACAAATCACCTCTAAAGTTGATAATCGAATCTCTTTCTCCTTCCCACTTTTCAAACTAGATGGGTTAGCCATTAACTATGATAATTGCCACGTGGTCCGGACTACCTTTATACATCCGACTTCACCCACCTCAGTATTGTTCTAGGTCCAGACCGATCAACTGCTCGCGGACCTCCTTCTTAGTAAAATTAAAAGATTGCCAGTCGTCCAGTGGATTATCCCTCATCATCTGCTGGCGACCATATAACATATTTTCGAGCTCCGGATAATTCGGATTCATTTTGTACAGTTCAATCAATCCCTCAACACCCGTGTAGGAAAGAGCGTCGAGGTAATGAATATCAATCTTGCCGGTTCGCTCGTAACGCTCCAGATTCTCATCCACAATTATCTGTTCAATATGCATGACATTTAGCGCTGTATAGAACACCAGCCCTGCGATCATATAGAAATGCAAAAGCACAAGTCGCTCAAACCAAACCCGGATGAGTGTGTAGGTAAAAATCACAATTAGGAAAATCATAAATGCATGAGCCAGAATCCGTTCCATGGTAAATCCATATGCAGCTTCATACATACTCAACCGCTGATAGGCGGACACCAGCATCACTCCGCTGACGATAACCAGCAGAGAATACATCAGCTGAAGCACCAGCTTCATTTTTGCTCCCTGTTCACGCACAAGCTTCAGACAACAAATCAGTATCGTCCAGTTGATCAGTGTGACGATTATCAGTTCAAAGAACCCGCGCCTCGCATATTCAGCGTAGGTATAGCCTTCCTGGAGCCCATCGCTGAAAAAGTAGGTGAACTGGATGGCTGTAAAAAGAGTGTACACCGCATTAAGCAGAATTAGGATTGTCACTGCAGTTATCCCATTCCAGCTAATCGTGCCATTCTCCTCATCATTCTTTTCCTGAATGGGTGTCCGCCTATTAATCTGCAACACCTGCAAAATCCCAAAAAACAGAGAAGTGAATACCAGAACAGCTAATGTCCGAAATATAATTTCCAAGTTTAGCTCAAATATAAACTGTGGCATACTGAGTACTATCTCTTCAAAGACGGCATCCGCCGACATTAAAAGACCTGTAATTATCCCTAGGAGTGGGAGACCGATAAGAAGACCAATCAGCACCCGTTTCACTGTCTGAGTAGTGGATTCATCCATATTTCTGAACACCAGCTTAAATACTCTGCCACTGAATTGCATACTGTAGGCGATACCCTGCCAAATCTTAGCAGCCATTCGGCCCACAAATGCGGGCTTGCCCCATTTCAGGTTGCCAGGGCTTGTAATCAGTACCACATGGAACAGTAAAAGAAACGGGATTACCGCGATATTCAGCAGGTAGAAAAGCGTATTGTCATACAATACATAACTCGCTGCTAGGAGCCATATACACCCCATTACTAAGAGACCAATCTTCCGATGGTTGAATCCCTGTCTAAACCGCACAAACACTACCAGATAGAACCCTGTGAGAAAAACCAGATACGAGACTCCTATCCAGGCATGAAAAAAGCTGATTTCAGCAAGTATCCCAAGCCCAAGACAACTGAGCATAAACAGCCATTCATTTTTCTTAATTTCTGTATCCATCTATCAACCACCTCTTACTGTGTTTATTTATATACAATGTAGTTCTTCAACTACCGGGTAGCTATTCTCTCTTTATCCTTGAGTATCTTCGTCACTTTTGTATTCTAAAATATCCCCAGGCTGACAGTCTAAAGCTTTGCAAATTGCCTCTAAAGTGGATAATCTAATCGCTTTGGCCTTTCCATTTTTCAATATAGAAAGATTAGCCATTGTGATTCCAACCCTCTCTGAAAGTTCGGTTACGCTCATTTTTCTTTTAGCTATCATTACATCAATATTGATTATAATCGCCATTGTTTTCACCTCAGACCGTTAAATCGTTTTCTGATTTTATATCGATAGCATTTTTTAGTAGCTTTTGAAGAACAGCAGCAAAGACTGCCATCACAAATGAAGCAAACGTAATGATCAATCCAAGTGCTCCGAGACCTGGGGCGTCGTCTACTTCCGCCATGAACATTATGATTGGCATGCATAATACATACAATCCACTGATTATGAGGGCACAGTATTTTATATTCTTCAAAGCCTTAACCGATAATTCTGAGAAAGCGATGTTCCTGTCAATATAACTTAAAAGCCTTAACGCCTGATACAATGCCACAAAATACGCTATCGCCGTTAAATACAAGGCGAATAAAAAGACATACTGCAAATAAGGAATCTTAGGAATTAATTCTCCCGCAAAAGTTGTAAGCGGAGGCACAACAAATATACACACAGCCAGAACCGGAATTGCCATAAGAAAAATAACTACCTTTAAAAAGAGTGTTTCCCGTTTCATATAAAGCACCTCACTTATTTAATTTAAATTTGATTTTAACACAAAATTTATCGAATTACGATAAATAAGTATTGTTATTAACTGTATGTTTATTGTTATAGAAATATGCTTTTAATTTTTGACAAAGATAAAAAGCATTCCTCATTACAAAGAAATGCTCTTGTTTTTTTCCATTTTAAATTATTTAATTGTGTGTTACCTGCGATCAAAAAGGAATTCGAATGAACGCAAAGTGAGGTAATATCTTAAAGTTTGATTCATTTATTTTCTCATCGTTACTAATCTTTTAATCCCTTACCATTAAGAATTTGCTGCACATATTTTTCAATCCTTGACTCTCGAGTTTTGGATTGTTTGGGTTGATTAAAATATAGAATGTATGCTCTTTGCCGTCCCGGCGTCAATGCTTCAAAAGCTGTTTTCAAGTCATGGATTTCATCGAATTTACTATGAAGTTCTACAGGAATTATGAATTCTGTATTCTTTTTAAAATTCACTTCCAAACCGGCTTTTTCAACTTCAATGGCTTCATAAATATAGGCTTTCAAGATGGTTTCCATTTCAACTATTTCTTGAACATTGGTAAACCGAATCTGGCGCGCCGCCTGTACATTCTCCGTTTGTTGGATTAGAATCCCATGGGCATCCTGTAACAAGGCACCTTTGTGAAACAGAAGCGCACAATATTCTTTAAATCCATGTATTAAAACGATGTTTTTTTTATCAAATGTGTAACAAGGATGCATCCACTTAAATTCTTCTGTCAGCTCACAGTCAAGAGCGATATCTCTCAACTTCTCATATTCTTCCTTCCACTTTTTGGATTTACTTAAATATTCATCAACCTTAGGATTCATTTTACTATTTGTCATCAAGGAACACCCCTCTTAAATTTTTCGATCAGCTGACAGTCAAGAATGATCATTCTCAATTTCCCCAACTATTTTTGCCGTGTTTTGGCTTTACTTAAATTATTCATCAACCTTGAATCATTTTCCATGATCAACTTGGCAAGCTTGCATAATTTTCTGGTGAGAAGGCAACTAAACAGTTAATTTATATTTTCATATTAATATCCTCTTAATTCAAAAAATTTAGTTTTTCAAAGCAAACGGCTCAGTACAATACTAAGCTGCTTACTGTTTCCTATTCGTTAGCTAATCTAACTAAACAAGTCTTATTCCATCCTCTTGCTTCAATGTCCATGTAACTGTAGTGTTTATCGGACCATCTACCCAAGTTTAAGATAACTTATAAGGCTCGTCCACTAGCCTCCCTTTATACACAGTATGATTTATTACTATATTCAACATATGTAACGATACTTCTAACTTTATGGAAACATAATATACAGTGAATTTATTTAGTTTATAACGTACTCAATGATACTCGGAAAGTTTTTTACTTTAATAAGGGAACTCTACGAATTAACTATTAGCCTTGATGTGGAGTGTGGAAGGCGTCACACTCCATATCAAGCCACAGCGCGTTAGGCACGGTAAAAACATGCTTCAGCCTAACGATTCAATTGACCTAAAAAAGGCTCAATTCGAGTCACTCAAACGCTCTTCTTACGAGACGAGATTCTTACTCCAACTGAATCTTTGGTAGGCGATGTTCCATTAAGAAAAGAGCTCCGGTTAAGCCAATTATGGAGAATACAACAGGTATTATGAAACCAAAATTATAGCCAACACTAATATCCACCATATGAAAATGATCTAATACTTTCCCGAAAATACTTGGCAGCAGCACAGCACTCAAAAATCCCCCGGTATTTGCAAATCCAGAAACCACGCCAACTTCATTTTGATTAAAGGACTTACGTACAATCACAAATGTTAAAGCACTGGCGCCACTTCCATAACCAATCAAAAAGAAAAGCACCACGAGTACAGAGTAAGGCGGCTTCCCACTAAATAAAAGAAATGCTGCCCAACTACCCAACACAATCACATGAACCATAATATAGGAACGTTTAATTGAGCCTATTCGAATTGAAATCCAACTGGTTAGAGGAGCCCCGATGATTGCCCCAATAAGACCAATCATAATGAGCTGACTAGCATGTGATCTTGTCATGTCATACATATCCATCCCATATGGAACAGCCCATGAACCGATAAATCCTATATACGTACCCACAACCCCAAAGTGACAAAAGAAGGTGGCCCATGCATGTGGATCCGAAAAAACTCGACGTAGAATTACGACTGGGTTCTCTCGTTTTAGTTCTATTTTCTCAATAGGTTTATTTATGGGATGACCTTTATCCATTTGTTTCGGCCTTTTAACTAGTACAAAATATAGAAGAGCTGCCCAAAGACATAATATTATCCCCATTGTAAAAAATGGCACTCTCCAGCCAGTTAAAGAAATCCAAACCGAAAAAGGAACAGAAGCCAGCAAGAACCCAAAACTCCCTGTCATTCCCGCTATACCAAGCAAACCTATATATTCATTTACCTTAAACCACATGCTCAAAATCAAAACTAAATTAACCCAAATCGTAGCGTCTCCTACACCGACCAATAATCTGGCAAGAAATAAAAATGACTCACTCGGGGCAATACTGTAAATTAAAGTGCCCACCCCTGTCAATAATGTCCCCCCAATCAGAAAAATATTGGGGCCAAAACGGTCTGACAATATCCCAATAGGAATTTGTAAACTGGCATACGCAAAAAATTGAATACTTGTCAGTAATCCAATAGTTGAAGCCGTCACACTAAAATCTTTCATTAACTGATAGGAAATTAATCCTGGTGCTGTTCTTTGACTTACAATTAATAAGTAAGCAGTCAATACTGTCGCAAAAACGACCCATCGATACTTGCTATCGTGCTTATCCAATATCACTACTCCCATTAATTCTATGATTTTAATAGTATACGCAATTCTTCAAACAATTGTGGTTGGAAAGATATTGACTGTAGATTGACTGAATCATAAATTTCTCCAAAGAAAAGAAGCCTTCACGTGTTTAACTCGCAACACAAGAGCTTCATTTGTTCGAATGATTTTAATTTTCTCCTGATTTTTCAAGATACTCTTAGATTTGTGCTAAAATAAATACTTAGACTAGTCATTCTATGCTAGAAGAATTGATGTAACAGAACATGCAAAACCATTATTCTTATTAAGAAATCAACTAATAACTTGAGGTGAATTAATCTTGTCACGTCCCACAAATATATTACTAGGTTTAACAGGTTCAATTAATTTATTGAATATTTATCCTTACATAACAGAGATACAAAACCATTTTAACTGTCGAATGCATATTATGATGACACCATCTGCACAAACCTTTATTCCAGCAAGTACACTAATTCATAGTATAGATGGCAAAGTTTTTGTGGATTTATCTGAAAAAGGAGAATTTAAAATGCCCCATGTTGAGCTAACACACTGGTCAGACGTTATCATTATTCTACCCGCTTCAGCAAATACACTTGCTAAAACAGCCCATGGTTTTGCACAGGATATTGTTTCGGCAACAATACTTGCTGCTGATACACCTACTATTTTATTCCCTAGTATGTACTTAGGCATGTGGAAAAAGAATAATGTCCAACGTAATGTTGAAATTCTACGTGAGGATGGATTTATTGTATATCCTTCACCAAATCCAAATCATAGCGGCACCTCCATCATCACAGGAGGTTCAATACCAACACCAAGGGAAGTTTGCCGTTTTATTGCAGAGTATGTATGATAGTTTAACTGCTCCATGGTAGGTTAGCTTAGGGGTCTGCTGTCTATAGCGAACCGGAATAGTCATGACATAGAAGTTTCTTACCTTATCAAAAAAACGCTTGGATAATGAATCATATCCAAGCGTTTTTTGTTATTCTTTTTCCCTGACAGGTCCATCTTTAGAAGCGAACCAAAATGCCGTAATAAGTGCACCAATTAACACAATAAATGGTGCGTAAAATATTAAAAAACTGGTCATGTAAATGCCTCCTTACGTATGATGATCCTTATTTCCACGAACATAATCTTTATTGAATAGAAACAGTCTTAACAATAAATACAACGATGGTAGCAATAGACCTAGCCCTGCAATAAACGCCGTAATCAAAGCAATCGCCATCGCTTCATTCGTGAAACTATCGTAAATCGTTAAATACGGATACAACAAGTATGGATAATGTGAGACTCCGTAACCGAAAAAGGCTAAAGCAAATTGACCCACTAACAATCCGAATGCAAGACCATATTTTTCACGTTTCAAGATGAACCACACTGTACCTATAAACAGTAAGAATGACAGTCCGAATACCCACCATAAATCGAGAATTCGTGCATAGTGTTCAGGATTATGACTTCGTAATTCGAAAATGATCCCGCCTGCTGTAACCATCGTTGGTAACGCCCAGATTAGCGCGTATTTACGTAGTAATTCAGTGGCTGAAGTGTCTCCTGCTTTATTTGCATACCACGTTAAAAATACGGCTGAAATGTACAGCAACGCGGTTATACTGAGCACAAAAATACTCCAGGTTAAAGGACTTGTTAATAGTTCCCAGTAATCTAATACGGGATAGTCATTAACCATCGATATAAAACCACCTTCAGAAATCGTCAATACGATAGACAGCGATGCTGGGATGAATAAACCGGCCATCCCATACATGAAGGTGTATCCTTTGTGCCCGTATGAGCCATACATAGCAAATGCGTAATACGAACCTCGTATTGCCAGTAAGATAATCGCGATACTTACTGGTACTAATAGTGTTGTCCCATAATAGAACGCTGTTTTCGGGAAGAACCCGATTACGCCAACAAAGAAGAACACAAGAAATACATTAGTTACTTCCCAAACAGGCGATAAGTAGCGTTGAATAACATTGGTTAAAATATGTTCTCTTCTGGTTAATATGTTGTATGCATTGAAAAATCCAGCACCAAAGTCAATAGATGCTACGATGACATAACCGAACAAAAACATCCATAAGACGGAAATTCCGATAATTTCGAGTGTCAATGAATGTCACCGCCTTTTTCTTTACGTCGATCTTCAATTTCTTGTTCCACTGGATTCCTTTTGAACATGCGTCTAAGAACAACTATACTGCCGACTCCAAGAATCAAGTAAAGTCCAGCGAATAGCGCGAGCATGATATCAACTTGACCACTCGTAGTTGCCGCATCTTCAGTGCGCATGATGCCTCGTAATACCCATGGTTGACGACCGACTTCCGCGAACCACCATCCCGCTTCAATCGCAATTATCGCCAAAGGTCCACCTGCAACAAGTAACCAACGGAACCATTTAGTTTGTATAAATGACCATTTACGCCATGTTGCAAAAACAAATAACGCAGATAGAAATGCTAACCACATACCAATGGTCACCATAATATCGAATAAGTAATGAATATATAATGGTGGCACTTCATCTTCAGGAAATTGATCGAGTCCCTTAACTTCTGCAAACGGATTACCATGTGCCAATATGCTAAGTGCGTAAGGAATTTTAATAGCATACTTCACTTCGCCATCTTCTAAAACACCGTACATGATCAATGGAGCATTCTCTTCCGTTTCAAAATGCCACTCAGCTGCAGCTAATTTTTCGGGTTGGTATTCTGCTAAGTACTTCCCTGAGAAGTCTCCGATAATTGCTGTTGATATGGCGAATACTAATCCGACTTTCATCGTTAAGAATAATGCTTTTTTATGATACACATGATTTGAGCCTTTTAATAAACGGAAAGCAGCAATTGACGCTAACACGAATGCAGACGTCATGTATGCTGTTGACACGACATGAGCTACTTTTGTTGGCATTGCTGGGTTAAACATAGCAAGCAGTGGGTTAATATTGATTAATTCCCCATCTACCAAATCAAATCCTTGTGGTGCATTCATAAAGGCATTTACTATCGTAATAAATACAGCCGAAAAAGAGGCCCCAACAGCCACTGGGATAAGTAGTAATAAATGCTTTTTCTGATTGTCAAAGCGATCCCAAGTATATAAATAAATACCTAAGAAAATGGCTTCAAAGAAAAACGCAAATGTTTCCATAAATAAAGGCAAGGCAATCACATTACCTGCCAGTTCCATAAAGTTTGGCCACAATAACGCCAATTGAAGACCAATGGCGGTTCCGGTTACTACCCCTACAGCTACCGTGATGACGAATCCACGTGCCCAACGTCTTGCTAGTAATATATAGTGTTCATCATTTTTCTTAATTCCCACCCACTGGGCAATCATAATCATCAGTGGTATACCTACGCCAATCGTGGCATAAATAATATGAAACGATAGTGTCAATTCAGTTAATACACGACTATAGAATACCGCCTGTTCATTGTCCACTTGACTAACCTCCTATTAACTTACGAAAATCCGAACAAGTATTGATAACATCAGAATAGCTACTACGATAAATATAAGCCACATCAATCTCTTCTCTTGTTTCTTATACATGACGTCACCATCCTTACTTGTTATCATACCTCATTTTCCTTCATTCAAAATAACGGGATGCATCCATTTTGTCACGGACTTGTGATAGAAATGTGAAAGCTTTAAAAAAAATATATTGCGAAGTTTCCGAATAATTAGTATTATAAGTAACTCATACTAAAAAAAGTGAGGTGATTAAAATGGAAAAAAAGCAAAAGGTACTAGCGTACATTACAAAAGGGCAGGAACCGAATTTAGAATTACTCGTCTTTGAGCAAAAAAATGAACCCGAAGCTGGATTGCAAGTTCCTGGAGGCACAATTGAAGAAGACGAACTATTAATTGACGCGCTGTATCGTGAGATTACCGAAGAAACTGGCATCGCACGAGATGAGCTTTCATTTATGGGAAAACTTCATAAATACAATTATTATCCATATGGAAAGGATATTGTTTATGAACGTAATTTCTTTCAATTGGGCTATGCAGGGAACCAAGAAAACTGGGAGCATGAAGTCATAAGTGATGGAAAAGATAACGGCATGACATTCCAGTTTCACTTTGAACCTATTGATACATTACCAAAGCTTGCAGGTGCACAGGATGGAGCACTTGAATTTCTACAGTGACAAATTAGAATTACTTAAACTATTTTAAGTATTGGAGGGATTTTGCTGTCTTTTTCACAATTTGTTAAATTCAAAAAGAGCGCTTCCCGGTCATTCTGGGAAACGCTCTTTCCTATTAATTTGGGCGATCTTGTTCACGAATATCTTTCATCGGTACAAACATTTCGATATGACGATGTAAGTTTTCAAAAACAGCAGGCACATTGCCTCCATATTCGCCATCCAAATTCAACTGAACATGTGATTCAGATGTCACTTTAATGTGACTCGCTTTTTTATAAACTACCAGTGGATCGTCTAAATGATTGCCACCAATCGCAAGTGTTGCTAATCGAATAAATTCCCCAATATGACATTTTCTCAAAATGAGTAAGGTGAATTTCCCATCATTAATACTCGAATCAGGGGCAAGTTTTTCAAATCCTCCTACAGAATTCGTAAGTCCGATTAAAAACATCATGGCATCGTCTTCAAACACATCTCCGTCATACTCAATGCGAAGACGACTAGCCCGTATAGAAGGGATCATTTCGATGCCTTTTATATAGTAGGCTAGTTGACCGAGCACCGTTTTCAATTTACTTGGAACATCATAGGTGAGCTCAGTCATTTTTCCACCACCGGCAATGTTAATGAAGTATCGATCATTTACTCGACCGACATCTACCGGAATCGTTTCGTCAGCTATTATAATATCAACCGCTTTTTCTATGTCCCGCGGGATACGTAGTGCACGAGCAAAATCATTTGTGGTCCCCATTGGAATTAATCCAACCTTTGGACGATTTTCAAATGTACTGATACCTGCAACGACTTCATTTAGCGTACCATCTCCACCTGCCGCTATGACAAGATCAAATCCGCGGTTCACTGCATATTTAGCTGCCTCAACCGCATCTCCTTCACAGGTCGTTGCGTGACAAGATGTTTCGTAGCCTGCTTTCTCTAATCTTTCTAATACTTCTGGTAGATGCTTTCTAAATAATTCCCGACCAGATGTTGGGTTATAAATAATACGTGCACGTTTCATACACATTTCCTTCCTGCATTACATATTCATTAATTACTAGGACTATAAGCGCAACATAAAGTTCCATGATTACAAGAAAATCGGAAAGGGCAATTCACACAATTCCCCGTCATTAGTGCCTTTGCAAATCTCACTAGTTTATAACTCAATAAAAGAAGCCATGCAATGTTTGCCGGCTCCATTTACTCTATTATATATTAATGCATGCACTTGGACAATTATGACTGTTTTTGCAGAGCTGCATTAAACTCTTTGCGAATGTCTTCATACACCCATAACCAGTATTCTGGGGTAGCTATATACTCAGCTGTAACCTTCTCGATAAATAATTTTTTTTCGTCATTAAAATTCGAATCATCAGCTGCAGGGAGATTTTCACGAAGCCCCATCACATATTCTTGTAACTTCGGTGCACGTGGTCCCCACTTTGATATGACTTTTCCATCTTCATTTATCAATAAATAGATAGGAATTGAGCGGCCTCCGTTTATTAAGTATTGGTCTATTAACTCTAAGTTTTGGTCTCGATACACAACTTTTACATCGATTTCTGCCGCTTCCGCAATGCGTCGCAAAATCGGGTTATTCAACATGGCATCGCCGCACCAATCTTCTGTAATCCCTAAAATTTTTGGTGATTTTTCTTTTAATAAAGCAATAAATTCATCGTCCTGAGGAACTTGGAAATGTTCATAAATACTAAAACTATTGTCTTTATGAGCGTCCATTTTCTCCATATACTGTTGTATAGAAATGGCTTCATCAAAGTATTGTTGTTCAGTTTTCATTGTAGTATCTCCTCCTTGCCTATCAGTTTACTTGGTTCATTGTGATGAATCAAATTTCTAGTTGACAAGCTAATTAATGAAGCATAGAGTTATCTATTATTTTGGATTCTTTGAACTAGGAAGTGTATGTATGAATAGGATCAAAAAGAAGCGCTTTACTGTTTCACCTCCTCTATTGATTGCAGGAAGTTTTTTATTTTTAATCGTTGTGGGGACCCTATGTTTAAAGCTTCCTTTTGCAACGACAACTCCTATTTCGTGGACAGATGCCCTTTTCGTTGCCACTTCCGCCACAACGGTGACTGGGTTAAGTGTATTTGATCCAGGAACTACGTTAACTATATTTGGCCAACTTGTCTTACTGTTTCTCATACAATGTGGTGGTATCGGGTTAATGACATTTGCAGTTGCCCTACTGATTGTGCTTGGAAAGAAAATTGGCCTTCAACATCGTGTTTATTTGCAAGAATCTTTCAATCAAAACTCAGTTGGTGGCATCGTAAATTTAGTAAAGTTAATTTTAACCTTTGTTTTAACGGTTGAAGCCATTGCGATAGTCATCATGACACTGCATTGGTTGCCAAGATTCGGTTTTACAGATGCATTATATTTAAGTGTCTTTCATGTGGTTTCTGCTTTTAATAACGCAGGCTTCTCCTTATTTCCTGATAACTTAATCGGCTTCTCTGCCGATCCAATCGTAAATATAGTATTATCAGCATTGTTCATACTAGGTGGACTTGGATTTACAGTCGTCATTGATATTTATCAAAAGAAGACGTTTCGCCAATGGTCCCTTCACACAAAAATGATGATTACCGGAACTATTGTGATTAATGTTATAGCTGCCCTCACTATTTTCTTACTGGAATACGGAAATCCTGCTACGCTAGGTAATATGCCCTTATATGAAAAAATTATGGCCTCCTATTTTCAGGGAGTGTCACCTCGTACAGCTGGATTTAACACATTAAATATTGGTGTAATGGAAGATCCTACTCTCCTATTTACCATGTTACTGATGTTTATTGGTGGAGGTAGTGCATCTACTGCATCAGGAATTAAATTAACTACGTTTATTGTTGTCATACTTGCCACAATTGCATTCTTGCGCCAACGTGGTGAACCAGATTTGTTCGGTCGCTCCATTCGTATTGATACAGTGATTCGCTCACTCGCAATTACTACCATTAGTTTACTGCTTGTAATTGCCTTTATCTTTATGCTAACAGTTACGGAAAAAATCCCATTCTTGCCGCTCGCTTTTGAAGTCGTTTCCGCCTTTGGAACTGTCGGATTGTCTATGGGAATTACTAATCAACTAAGTGACTTAGGCGAAGTATTGCTTAGTATGGTCATGTTTGTAGGAAGAATTGGTCCACTTACTCTATTCTTCTTACTCATGAAGCTGAAAAAAGTTCATTATCGCTATCCATATGATCAAATATTTACAGGATGATGGAAATGGATTTACCATTCTGTGTGAGTAGAGTTTCCAGGTCGCTTTGGATCACAAGCCAGCTGCAATATAACCTCAAAAAATTCGGTTGAAGTGGCATGTCACTTCAACCGAATTTTTTCGTATAGGCATTCCTGCGGCGGTTGTTTATCCGTCGCTCGCCTGGAAACTACATGCACATAGTGTTTTGAGTTTGGTAATTGGGAGAATAGACTCTTTTTAGTAAGTACGCGTCCGAAGATACAGTTGCGGCCTCTTATTATAGTTTTGTGTTTTATTTATGCTACCTGCAATTTTTCATATGAATGAATTTCACATTATCACGGGGGTTCATAAACTCCCATAATTTAACTATTACAACGTGAACCGTGATTTTTACAACGTGAGTGTCTTTTTTTACAACGTCATCTTCCGTATTTACAACGTGACAGCCAAAAATTACAACTGAGCTGTCGCTCGCCATCTCGTTTTGAAGAAACGAGCACGTTACAGTGTGCAATATCCATCTTTGTAGTTTTTCAGGATTGCAAACAAGCAGAAAGTTGACGAAATTGCGTCTTCATCAACCTGTTTTCGATGAAATTAGTGACCATTCTCTAATAATCCAATTTCAAACCCTGTGTGCGTTAAGTTTGTAGGGAAGCCACGGATGCATACCCTCCCCAAGATTCCCTGATGGGAAAAAGCCAAGGAATGTGACTCTGTCTGTCACAATCCTTGGCTTTTTATTTTCTAGGTTATGGTGCAGTTTAAAGCGACCCGAAAAAATCAGTCGACGCAGTATTAATCGCTTCCCTCGTCCCTTCAATTCTTGTTGTAATGGCGCTGTGGGTTCCCCCCAAAGTGACACGGAAACGTAATTAGGGCACAATGGCAAAAAAAAGCGACCCCAATAATCTGGAGTCGCTTGCTTCAATCTATCGTTTTGAAATTTCATCAAGTAAGATTTTATTAACAAGCGGTGGGTTGGCTTGTCCTTTTGTAGCTTTCATGATTTGACCGACTAGGAAGCCAATTGCACGATCTTTACCATTTTTATAGTCTTCAATTGATTGTGCGTTCGCATCAAGTGTTTTAGTAACAATGTCACGAAGTGCACCTTCATCTGAAATTTGAACTAAGCCTTTATCTTTAACGACTTGTTCAGCAGTTCCACCATTATCAGCAAGCTCTTTGAAAACTTTTTTCGCTATTTTAGATGAAATCGTACCATCGCTGATTAAATTGATGATTCCTGCTAATCCTACAGGCGTTAGCTTCGTATCATGTAACTCTTTTTGATCGACATTTAAGTATGCAGATACTTCACCCATCATCCAGTTCGATGCAAGCTTCGTATCAGCTCCTAAAGCAATCGTTTCTTCGAAGAAATCAGACATTTCTTTCGTCAACGTTAAGACCATTGCATCATAAGACGGCAAGCCTAATTCTTCAACGTAGCGTATTTTACGAGCATCTGGTAATTCAGGAATACTTGAACGGATACGATCCATCCATTCTTGGTCAATAACTAAGTCGACTAAGTCTGGTTCTGGGAAGTAACGGTAATCATCTGATCCTTCTTTCACACGCATGAGCAATGTCTTGCCTGTCGCATCGTCAAAACGACGAGTTTCTTGTAAGATTTCTCCACCAGAAAGTAAGACTTGTGCTTGGCGCACTTCTTCATGTTCTAAGCCACGACGTACATAGCTAAATGAATTTAAGTTTTTCAATTCTGCTTTTGTACCGAATTGTTCTTGACCGTAAGGACGTAGTGAAATATTAGCATCACAGCGAAGTGAGCCTTCTTCCATTTTACAATCAGAAACGCCTGTGTACTGGATAATTGATTTCACTTTTTCCAAGTACGCATAGGCTTCTGCTGGTGTGCGAATGTCAGGTTCCGACACGATTTCAATTAATGGCGTACCTTGACGGTTATAGTCGACTAGCGAATATCCTTTATCCGTGTGCGACAATTTACCAGCATCTTCTTCTAAATGCAAACGAGTAATTCCGATGCGTTTTTTATAGCCGTCAACTTCAATTTCAACCCATCCATTTTCACCGATTGGTTGATCGAATTGAGAGATTTGGTATGCTTTTGGATTATCTGGATAGAAGTAATTTTTGCGATCGAATTTTGAGTGTGTCGAGATTTCACAGTTCAAGGCCATTGCGGCTTTCATACCGAAATCAATTGCACGTTTATTAACAACAGGTAATACACCTGGATATCCAAGGTCGATTACATGTGTATTGGTATTTGGTTCTGCACCAAAATGGTTTGGTGATGGTGAAAACATTTTTGATTCTGTTTTCAATTCTACGTGAATTTCTAAACCAATAACTGTTTCAAAGTTCATGATTGTGCTCCCTCCCAAATTTGAGGAGTTTCTTTATGGAAGCTCGTTGCTTGCTCGTAGGCATGTGCAACACGATAAATCGTTGCTTCGTCAAAGTGTTTCCCGATAATTTGCAGACCAAGTGGTAAACCTTCAGAGAAACCACATGGAATCGAAATTCCTGGAACACCTGCTAAGTTTACAGGGATTGTTAAAATATCATTTGCATACATTGTTAATGGATCAGCGTTTTTCTCGCCCACTTTAAATGCTGGTGTTGGCGTAGTTGGTCCAATAATGACATCGTATTTTTCGAATACTTGATCAAAATCTTGTTTGATCAATGTACGAACTTGTTGCGCTTTTTTGTAATACGCATCATAAGAACCTGCGCTAAGTGCGAATGTTCCAAGCATGATACGACGTTTTACTTCGTTACCGAAACCTTGAGCACGTGTTTCTTTATATAAATCAATTAACGAATCAACGTTTTCTGCGCGGAAACCATAACGAATTCCGTCAAAACGAGCCAAGTTAGATGATGCTTCAGATGAAGAAAGTAAGTAATAAGTTGCTAAGCCGAATTTAGAGTGCGGAAGTGAAACTTCTTCCCATGTTGCGCCAAGTGATTCTAACACTTTTAACGCTTCTAACACAGATTGCTTCACATCTTCGCTAACACCCTCTCCTAAATATTCTGCAGGAACACCTATACGAAGTCCTTTAATATCACCAGTTAATGACTCTACAAAGCTTGGTACATCTACATTTGCAGAAGTTGTATCGTTTTCATCGACACCTGAAATTGCTTCAAGTAATAGAGCATTGTCTCTTACGTTACGCGTAATTGGCCCAATTTGGTCAAGAGATGATGCGAAAGCTATTAGTCCAAAACGAGATACACGTCCGTAAGTTGGTTTCATTCCAACAACACCACAGAATGCGGCAGGCTGACGAATTGAACCGCCTGTATCTGATCCTAAAGAAAACGGTACTTCACCTGCAGCGACTGAAGCTGCAGAGCCACCTGATGAACCACCTGGAACTCGTTCTAAATCCCACGGGTTGCGTGTGATTTGGTAAGCAGAGTTTTCAGTAGATGAACCCATTGCGAATTCATCCATGTTTAATTTACCAATCGTGATCATACCAGCTTCGCGTAGTTTGCGAACAACTGTTGCGTCATAAATTGGGTTGAATCCTTGCAAGATTTTAGAACCACTTGTTGTTTCTAAACCTTCTGTTACGATATTGTCTTTTACGCCAATCGGTAAACCAAATAAAGGTCCACGTTCAGAAACAGGTACTTGGTCCATTTCTTTTGCTTGCGCACTTGCTTGTTCTTTATTTAATGCTAAAAAGGCTTTAACGTCGCCGTCTAAAGATTCAATACGGTTATACGCTTCAGCTGTCAAATCAGCAATTGAGAGTTCTTTGTTATGTATCTTTGCTTGAAGTTCACTAGCTGAGTGGTTAAATAATGTCATGTGGAGTCCCTCCTTACTTCAAAATTCAGTCTAAGATTGATGGTACTTTTACTTGGCCCGCTTCTTGCTCACGAACATTTTTCATCATTTTGTCACGGTCTAGTCCTGGGACTGACTTATCTTCACGCATGACATTTACTAATGGTAAGACATGTGTTGTTGGTACTACATTTGTTGTGTCTAGTTCATTTAATTGCTCAGCAAAATTAGTAATTGCCTCAAGTTGACCTGCAAACATTTCAGCATCTTCATCTGTAATGGCAAGACGAGCTAAATGGGCTACATGTTTTACTTCTTCTTTTGTTATATTCGCCATTTTTCACACCTCCGAATTCACAATCATACCCAATATCATATCATTTTTTTCGCATAGAAACAGCATTTAAGCTATTCCTACCTTTTGACTAGTCGTAAATGTGAACATACGGTTCAGTTTCATCGGCTTTTTTAATGACCAATGCTTCCGCTCCGTTAATCGAAGTGACATTTACTTCTACATGCATGGAAGCTGGGAAATGGTCCATCACTAGTCCGGTCATATATTGGGTGAAACCTACTAGTTCAGCCGCTCCATAAAATTGAATCGGTATTTCAATCGTCATTTTTTTTATACTATCATCTTGATAGAATCCAGTTCCAACAACACTTGTATAGTTCGAAAAATACTTTTCTATATCTTGTTTAAAGTTATTAAATGATTGGCCGACATCACGATATTTTTCCTCAGTTATGGGTTGAGGGAATAGTACATATTCTTCATTCAAGCTTGTCCAACCATCTAAAGCTGCTTTTCCTTTAGCTGCGACTCCGTACTCAAAATAACTGCCTGGAACAATCGAGTTACGACTCTCTTGTTTAAATATACCCACTGTAATAGGGATGTTCTCCAGACCTTCCATTGCACGCATACGTTTAACAATTTCATTTGCCATCTTTCTACCATTTTCTTTGATTTTAGCTTGTGGAATTGACTCTTCGTATGTTGCACCAAAATCTTCTTTTTGATAATAGTAGTTAGAGTTCATGGCAAGTCCGATGGAAATACCAGCGAGTTGGATTTTATTATCTTTTGTTTTAACTAAATAGTTTTGTTCCACAATATGTGCCAAATACACAGGTGCTGTTTTGGCTAATTCAGCTGTCATATTGCCTTCCTTTGGTCGAGGAGGATTTAAGCCGGATTCCGTTTGTGAACTTCTTGCTAACCATTGATTTAGTCTATTACTATCAAGAGTTTGACCTTCTTGAAAAAAGTAATCGTCTGGTGAAAACGTTCGTTGAGATAAACGAAGTAAACCGTTTTCAACTTCTTTTAAATCATATTTTGTAAATATTTTGGAGACGACTAAACCTCTACTGGCACTTTGTTCATAAGGTAAAAGCGTACGGTAATATTGTTCAGATATTTGCACACTCGGAATAATTGCAGACGCCTCTTTGGTCTTTTCTGTTTCAGTGATGACTTCCGTATCTTTATCTGCGTTTGGCATACATCCTGAAAGTAACGCTATAGAAATCATGGCTGGAATCCAGCTAAATCGTTTCATTATCGGAAGGGCTCCTTCACTGGTTTAATTCTTCAATCAGGCGATTTTCATCCCATACTGGAATGCCTAAAGTATTGGCTTTATCTAGTTTTGAACCTGCATCTTCACCAGCGATGACAATGTCTGTTTTTTTACTGACACTACCAGAGACGGTTCCGCCTACCTGTTCTATTTTCTCTTTTGCTTCTTGTCGTGTCAATTGTTCCAATTTTCCGGTTAACACCACTGTTTTACCAGTTAACACATGATCTAAGTTGGATAGATCCACTTTTTTTCCTGTGTAGGACAAGTTCACTCCAAGATTATCAAGTCGTTCGATTAAATCTTTCACTTTTTCATTGTCAAAATAGCTAATAACCGAATCCGCCATTTTGTCACCGATTTCATGAACCGCAACGAGTTGTTCTGGCGTTGCTTGCGCAAGTGTCTTCATATCTTCGAATTCTTCAGCCAAAATTTTAGCCGCTTTCTCCCCAACATGGCGTATTCCTAATCCAAATAACACACGTTCCATTGAATTTTGTTTTGATGCTTCAATTGCAGTGATTAGATTAGTGGCTGATTTATCACCCATACGATCCAGTTGAATCAATTGATCTTTCGTTAGCGTAAACATATCTGAGACGTCATGAATAAGTCCTTCGCGAAACAACTGCTCCACCACTTTTTCACCGAGTCCTTCGATATTCATCGCATTGCGTGACACAAAATGTATCAGTCCTTCAGTAATTTGGGCAGGACATTGGGGGTTCACACAACGAAGAGCCACTTCCCCTTCGATTCGAACAAGTTCACTTTCACAAACAGGACAATGAGTGGGCATTTTATACGCAGTCGAATCCTCTTTACGTTCTCCAAGTACCACTGCCACAACTTCAGGGATAATGTCGCCAGCTTTACGAATGATGACCGTGTCTCCAATGCGAACGTCTTTTTCACGAATCACATCTTCATTATGTAAGGAAGCACGTCCCACTGTCGTTCCTGCCACTTGCACCGGTTGTAGTATCGCAGTAGGCGTTAAAGCACCTGTACGACCTACTGTTAATTCAATATTGAGCAGTGTCGTAACGACTTCTTCAGCTGGGAATTTATACGCCGTTGCCCATCTTGGACTTTTCGCTGTAAATCCTAGATCTTGTTGGTGAACATAACGATTTATTTTAATGACAATTCCATCGATTTCATATGGTAAATTTGGTCGATCGGCTGTCCACTTTTCTATATACGCTTGTACCTCGTCTATGGAGTGGCATGACTGTCGTTCCTTATTCGTTTGAAATCCTAAGTCATCTAAATAATCGAGAGCTTGTGCGTGACCATCTAGTTGATATGCTTCTCCGTCTCCACCAATTCCATAAACAAAAATGGCAAGGTTTCGACTGGCAGCGATTTTCGGGTCAAGTTGACGCAATGATCCAGCTGCTGCATTTCGTGGATTGGCAAATTTCTCTTCTTCGTTTGCCACACGAAAATCATTTAAAGAGTTAAATGATTTTTTGGGCATATAGGCTTCTCCACGAACTTCAAGCGTGATGGGTTTTTTTAAACGTAAGGGAATCGAACGAATCGTTTTTAAATTCTCCGTAATATCTTCCCCAATACGACCATCTCCACGAGTTGCCCCGCGAACAAAGACACCATCTTCATAACTAAGTGAAATGGCCAAACCATCTATTTTTAATTCACAAATATAGGAAAAATCATCTCCAATATTTGCTCGAATACGTCTGTCAAAATCGTCTAAATCGCCTCGACCAAATGCATTTGATAAACTAAGCATCGGATATGTGTGTGATACTTTATGAAATCCTTGAAGAATCTTTCCCCCCACACGTTGAGTTGGAGAATCCGGATAAATTAAATCAGGAAATTCACTTTCAATTGCCATGAGTTCCTGTAAATATTGGTCGTAAACCGCGTCAGGTACGAGCGGTTGATCTAGCACATAATAGGCATAGCCTGTATCGTGTAATAGTTGATTGAGTTCTTTTACACGTTGTTCTAATTGTACTCTATCCATTGAATCTTTCCTCCACTCGATCATCTTTAATAACAGGTTTAAAAGTGGCATTATAAGAAGCAACAACTGCAACAGCTATTTTGAACGGACTTTTTAAACTACCTAGCGTCAACCTTTTTCAACTGGTGCAAACTTAGCTAATAATCGTTTAATACCGATTGGACTTGGGAAAGCAATATCGATTTCTGTGTTTTCACCTTCGCCACGTACACTTACAACTGTACCTACGCCCCATTTTTTATGAACGGCTTTATCACCGGTTGTCCATCCAAGCTTGTCACCGCCTGAAGTTTTATATTCAGGTCGTTCAACAGCTGGTCGTGTTGTGCTAGTAACAGCTCGACGGGTAGTTTTACTTTTTCCAGTACCAGCAGACTTTTTCAAGGTGACTTGTTCTACTATATCTTCTGAAATCTCCGCGATAAATCGGGAAGGGTTGTTATAGCCACTACGACCAAACAATGTTCGCGTTTGTGCACATGTTATATATAAACGTTCTTCAGCACGTGTAATTCCTACGTACATAAGACGACGCTCTTCTTCCATTTCGTCATTGTCGCCGATTGAACGTGAGTGTGGAAAGACGTTCTCCTCTACACCAATAATGAACACCACTGGAAACTCAAGTCCTTTGGCAGCGTGCATCGTCATCAGGACCACTTTCCCTTTAGATACATCTTCATCATTATCTAACTTATCTAAATCTGAAATTAGCGCTAAATCAGTTAAGAATGAAACGAGTGTTTTATCTTCGCTGCGTTCTTCAAACGCTTTGGTTACAGATAAAAACTCTTCAATATTTTCCATACGACTTTCTGATTCAATGGTCTTTTCGTTGCGCAGCATGGTACGATACCCGCTTTTATCTAACACTTGTTCAACGAGCTCTGTGACAGAAAGAAACTCCTGCATCTTACTGAATCCATCCATCATTTGGTGGAATTTAGCTGCTTCGTTTGCAGCTCTAGCAGGCAAGCCCATGAAGTCGACTTCTTGAAGTGCATCAAAAATTGAACGATCTTGTTCAAGTGCAAATCTTGCCATTCGTTCAAAGGAGGTGGCCCCAATGTTTCGCTTCGGTTCGTTTATGACACGTGCGAGCGCTAAGTCATCTTCATTGTTGGCAATTAATCGTAAATAACATAGTAAGTCTTTAATCTCTTTGCGGTCATAGAACTTCGTACCGCCAACAATGGTGTAGGACATATTTGATTTAAGCAATACTTCCTCCATCACTCGAGACTGTGCGTTGGTACGATATAAAACTGCAAAGTCATCGAAACGACGATTGTCTTTTTGCATCAATTCTTGAATCGTTTTGACAACAAATTGTGATTCCTGCTGTTCGTCATATGCTTTATAGAGATTTATCTGTTCGCCGGGACCATTATCAGTTCGCAATTCTTTTGGAAAACGCCCCGTGTTATTTCCAATAACGTCATTGGCTGCCTTTAAAATATGCTTGGTTGAGCGATAGTTTTGCTCAAGCATAATGACTTGTGCCTTTGGATAATCTTTTTCAAAAGACATGATATTTTGAATGTCTGCTCCACGCCAGCGATAAATTGATTGATCCGAGTCACCAACTACACATAGGTTATTAAATTTCTTCGCTAACATTTGTACCACTTCATATTGGGCTTTATTCGTATCTTGGTACTCATCGACATGAATATAGTGAAATTTATTTTGATAAAACTCCAAGACCTCTGGGACACGTTTGAAGAGAGTTAAAGTTGTCATGATTAAATCATCAAAGTCGAGGGATTGATTTTTACGAAGACGTTTATTATACGCTGTGTAAACTTCTGATGCTGTCTTCTCGAACGGATTAAATTGATTTGCTTGACCCGCAAATGTTTCGGCGTCTATGCACTCATTTTTTGCAGAGCTAATAACATTTAACATCGAACGTGGATCATATTTTTTCGGATCAATATTTTGGTCTTTTAAAATACGTTTAATCACGGTTAACTGCTCCGATGTATCTAAAATAGAGAAGCTTTTTGAATAACCAAGTTTATCAATGTCACGGCGTAAAATACGCACGCACATCGAGTGGAATGTCGATACCCACATACTATTTCCTGTACCATTACCAAGTATTCCATCTATACGATTACGCATTTCTTTTGCCGCTTTATTAGTAAATGTAATGGCTAATATTTTAGAAGGATATACGTCTTTTTCTACGACTAAATAAGCGATTCTATGCGTTAATACACGCGTTTTACCTGAACCCGCTCCAGCCATGATAAGAAGAGGTCCTTCAGTTGCTTTTACGGCTCTTTCTTGTTCGGGATTCATCCCTTTTAATAAGTTCTTTACAACAACTTCCATAGTGCACCATCCTTTTTACGAACGCTAGTTCTTTTATTATAAACTGCTTCAGCCAATTGTCAAAGTGACACGTCATGCACAGCTTTCACTGTTTCTAATGCTTCATTTAAATTATCATAGAGATGATTTCCTACCACAACTGTGTCGGCAATCCTTGCCATTTCAGCCGCTTGTTTCACTGAGGTTATACCTCCACCATAGAATAAACGAGTCTTCTTTAACACATTTTTTGCTGCTCTTACTATGTTGGGATCGCCATACATACCGCTATATTCCACATAAAAAATCGGCAGTTTAAAATAGTGTTCCGCTAATCTTGCATGGGCAATCACTTCAACCTTAGATAAATTGGTTTGTGCCTCGGTAACCTGCGCTACTTTACAATCAGGATTTAAAATACAGTAGCCTTCTGGTACAATTTCATCCCAGTTCATGAAGTCACCAAATTCTTTGATTGCTTCGACTTGCATGTCTTTAACCCAAGTAGTTTTTTTACTATTTAGCACAGTAGGAATAAAGTAAAAATCAAATCCTGGTGTAATACATTCTATCGTAGAAATTTCCAGTGCAACCGGCACTTTATATCTTCTGACTCTTATTAATAAGTCCAACACTAAGTCATGGGTCACGCCATCTGTTCCGCCAACTAGAATGGCGTCTGTTCCAGATTGACACACACGCGTTAGCGCTACATCTGAAATTTCCTTTGCAGGATCTAGTTTAAAAACATGACGCCACTTTAAATACTCCATGTGCTCCCACCTAACGTAATTCTTTTACACTAATCTATTAGCAGAAAAACACATCTTGCAACCACAATGGTACAAGATCATGTAATTTCTAATTGTGATATCCGAAAATGTACATTCACTTATCAGTATAACAAAAAAACTGAACAGAGATGGTCTCTGTTCAGTACTTCGGAAATTGAAAAGGTTTTTCATCTGGATATAACCTGCCAAGCATTTCATCATACGTATCGTTCCCATAATCGAAACAACGACGCACGCGTGAAATAGTTGCTGTACTAGCACCAGTTTCATTTTTAATCACTTCATACGTTTTCTTCATCCGTAACATATGTGCAACTTCAAAACGCTGTGATAGCGATTGAATTTCGCTAATGGTACATAAATCATCAATAAATCTATAGCACTCTTCCATATCTTTTAATTCTAAAATAGCTTTGAACAGCTGATCTGTTTGGTGACCACGAATTTTATCTACCTGCATGGTATTGACCTCCTTTTTCAGCTTGCTTTTATAGTGACTAGGGTGTGAAAGTAACCGTTTGGTCTATACCAGTTTTAACTAAATGAATCCAAGACTTCCCCGGAACGAGTTTAGCAGGTTTACCGTTTTCCATTGGAGTGAGAACTCCATCTACTTGTTGCCATTCAATTTCTCTCATGTAACCAGCTTGGAATAAATAGCCTTTCCCTCCTGAGGTTAAATCGAGTTGTTGACGTCCTGCTTTATCAATCGTTTGATGATCAACTTCAAAGAACATAACATTAGTTAAGAGAACGTCTTCCAAAGACTCGTGATCAACTGTTACAGTCCCACCAGATGAACGATTGTATTGTTGAGTAATTGTATCATATGAATACACATGGTGAAAGTCTTCACTATTACCATAGCGGACATCAATCACTGTCGCAAGTTCACCAGCGGGTACGTCCTGCACAGACTCATAAAACGAAAGCACAGGGGGTTTTTCATTTTCTGTCCGAGCCCCTATTTTTTCAATACCGTCGATTACATGTTCACCTGTAATGTATGAATTATGTGGTGCTACTTTTTCACTTGAACGTTTAAAGAGCGTTCCATCGTACTGCATGCCATTAATGTTATCCACGACACCGTTTTTTAACATCTGTTTTGCTTCAGGACTATAGCCATGTGCTACGTAAAATGCGTCGAGTCCTGAAGCTATATTAATAAAGTAATCCCTCGCACTTCTTACAGGTCCAATATTTTCAGGTAGTTCACTTTGGTACAAAGCAAGTAATCTTGTAATGTTTCCTTCAGCTACCATTTCATAAACAATATCAGCACTCGCAATGCCCGATTGAGGTCTGGCTTTCGGATGGTTGTTGATGGTTACAATCACTGGTCGATTTGTAAATTCATCTTCAGAACGTTCTCCAGAAAAAGGTGAGACATAAGGCAAGGAAACCTCTTCCTTTTCAGCTGTTTCTTCTAGTAAACTTTCTTCTTTTTCTGCTAAAGTTGGTTCATCTGCTTCGACTATTTCTTCTTTATCTTTAGAACAACCAGAAACTAGTAGGACTAAGATAATCATAAACATCCACTTTTTCATTTTTAGGCTCCCCCTAAGATCTCATGAATGAAGGGAACAAAACGGACTTTTTCATTACATCAAAAATGCCACGTTGTGTAATTCGTACATACGGTAGATGAGTAGACTGCAAAAATAACAATGTATAGATTGCATCTCCGTGTATATACCCTCGCTCTTTTAATGCTTTCTTTAAGGCTAATTCTTGTACGATTAAATCTTCTATTGTTTCATTAGACAAGCTTCCGCCTATTGCCAGCGGAATATGTGAAACTACTTCACCTTGCTCAACAAGCACAATGCCGCCTTTCATGCGTTTCATTTCATTGAATGCTATGAGCATATCTTGACGATTTTTTCCTATAAGGATAATATCCCCTGTATTAGAATAAGAAGTTGCAAAACCCATCACAGAGGTCGCAAAGCCTTTGATCATCGTGTTTACTCGCCACTTTCCTTTGCGATCAATGAGCATTAAATAACTCTCATCATGCTCTGTACTTAATGTAGTTTCTCCTGTATAAATCGAAACGCTGTATGGTTTGGTAATCACATCGTTTACCATTTCAATTCCAAATGGCATAGAGAATTCAAAATCGCCATCATGCAATTCGAAAGGTAATTCTAATTCACCAAGAGCAGACCAATCTATTTTCGGTAACTTGTGAACTTGTATCCCGTCTTTTTTTAACCATACACCTTTAGATAGTACGCTAACTGGGACAGGTTTATGTTCATTTTCCAAAAAGTTTAACGTCGCAAATCTCCCTGTGGCAATAAGACCATGTAAGCTTGTCATATTGTAATAGCGTGCCACATTATAAGAAGCCATATGGTAAGCATCTATTGGCTCTACTCCAGCATCTAATGCTATTTGAATACATTTATCCATTACACCATCAATATGGAACGAGGGTGTTGAACCATCCGTAGTCATCATTAAATGGTCAAATACATCTAGTCCTTTATCCACAATATCTTTTAATAAATGTGGTAAATCTGGACGAATAGACGAATGCCTTAACGTCACGGCATAGCCATGCAACAAACGACGTTCGACTTCCTCAACTGTCATCGCTTCATGATCTCCATCAGCTCCAAGCAAACGCATACGAGCCAACGTTTTTTCTGATGCACCCGGAAAATGACCTTCCAGTTTTTTGCCTTTCATTTTAGCCGATTGTAACCAGTATAACATTTGATCGTCACCAGCTAATAAGCGTGGCCAACCAGTCAACTCTCCGCCCAAAAGAACTTCAGGTCTATCTAACCATTCACCAATTGACTTTGTCGTAAATAAATCATCTTCATTTTCTAGCTCTGTTTGTGAATCAAATCTTGCCCACCAATAGAATGAAAATGGCAGTTCATTTAGTTCATCAAGAATTGGAAACGCTTTCTCATTTTCAAGAAATAAAAAGAGGATTAGATTGTCTGATAGAAAAGTAGTAGTTCCTAATTGAGCTGCATAATCTGCGAATGATTGGGGATGATAAAGTTGGAATGGATGAACATGAGGTTCAATGTAGCCTGGTACAATAACCTGTCCCCCTGCATCAATTATTTCTGCGTCAGTCGTCATTGCTGGCATTTCTGAACCTGCATAAACAATGCGGTCTTTAGAAATCCAAATATTTCCTTCAACCCATTTTTTCAACACGCTATGTAAGTATTTTGCGTTTATAATAATTTTGTCAGGACTCGCTTTTCCATCAATCATACTTAATTGATGACGAATTTCACTAATTTTCCACGACGTGTGTTGCATGTCATCCATTCTCCTTTCACGTACTGTTTTATTTTTTATACTAGCATAACAACTTCAGACTTTAAAGAAAACTATTGGAAATGTAGAAAGGAGGAAAATTGGAATGACACAATCACAAAATATAAGTACTCGCAACGCGCTAGCAAGACTTACGCTCGGTCTTAGTATGCTCGCTTATGGTACTGCTAAGCTCTCCCGAAATCCAAATTGTCCTAAAGGTCGCATGTTGATTGCCTTTGGTGCTATGAAAGCAGCAGAAGGAACCGTGAAATTTTGTCCTTTAAAAGCCATCATGCAGAAACAAGGTATGATGGGTCATACTGCAGGACCTGAAGTAGAGAAGTTAATGAAAGCCTTTGCTAGTGATGGCATGTCGGTTACATCGTAACAAAGATTAGTTGTGGCATTTGCGGTTTCGGCTTTGTAAAAGTTTTATTCCGCTTCAGTTGCCATTTAATCGGCTTCGACCACGGTTTATTCCGCTTCACAAGAGATTTAATCGACTTCAACCAAATATTCACAAAAAGACTGTCCCAAATTATTTGGCGACAGTCCTTTTGTAGTTATTTTAACGCACGCCATCCGATATCACAGCGATAGAAGAAGCCATCCCACTCAAGGTCAGATAATGCTGCGTAAACTTGTTGCCGAGCTTGTTGTAAAGAAGTCGCTTTCGCAGTTACCAAAATCACTCGGCCACCATTGGCAACAAATTGACCATCTACTTCTTTCGTCCCCGCATGGAACACTTGCAAATCCCCATTAAGCTTCGATAAATCAGGTAAAATTGCACCCTTTTCTACTTTCACAGGGTAGCCATCTGCTGCAATCACGACGCCTAATATTTCATCATTTGACCAATTCAATTCAAAAGGCTTTTCATCGAGAAGTGCTGTCATAAACTCACCAAAATCAGAAGTCATTCGTGGCAATACAACTTGCGTTTCAGGATCGCCAAATCGCGCATTGAATTCAATTACTTTTGGACCTTCAGCAGTTAAAATGACACCTGCATATAAGATTCCGGTAAAAGGGGTTCCTTCAGCAGCCATGGCTTCAACAGTTGGCACGACAATTGAATCGTATGCTTGTTGAATAACTGATTCCGGTAAATGAGGAACGGGTGAATAAGCTCCCATACCACCCGTATTCGGGCCTCTGTCACCATCATATGCACGTTTGTGATCTTGAGAAATGACCATCGGATAAATTTGACCATTATGCACGAAGGACATATACGAGAATTCTTCTCCATCTAAGAAAGCTTCAATGACTACACGTGAAGAAGACTCACCAAACTTTTGGTTACCAATCATGTCTTCTACAGTGAAGATAGCTTCCTCAAGAGTCATCGCAACGACAACACCTTTACCAGCAGCAAGACCATCTGCTTTAACCACAATTGGCGCACCCATTTTTCGAACATAGTCTTTCGCTTCATTTACATCTGTAAATGTTTCATATGCAGCTGTTGGGATATTGTATTTTTTCATCAATTCTTTAGCAAACGATTTACTGCCTTCGATTTGAGCTGCTGCTTTCGTAGGTCCGAAAATACGTAAACCTTGGGATTCAAAATAATCTACAATGCCCTCAGCAAGAGGTTGTTCAGGTCCAACAAATGTTAAATCAATAGCATTTTCATGAACAAACGCAGTTAACATTTCAAATTCTAATGAATCGATGGCTACGCAGGTTGCATCTTGCTTCATCCCATCATTTCCAGGAGCAACAAATACTTCAGTTACAGATGGAGAGTTTTTAAATTGACGTACAATGGCATGTTCACGACCACCACTACCAATCACAAGTACTTTCATCAAAATTCCTCCTCAAAATGTGTAACTTTTAGTGTTTGAAGTGACGAACTCCTGTAAACACCATCGCAATACCATACTCATTTGCTTTTTGAATAGAATCTTCATCTTTTACCGATCCACCTGGTTGAATAATTGCCGTAATACCTGCTTTTGCAGCCGTTTCAACTGTATCATTCATTGGGAAAAAGGCGTCTGATGCAAGAGATGCTCCTTGTGCTTTATCTGCTGCTTGCTCTAAAGCAATCTTCGCTGCTCCAACGCGGTTCATTTGACCAGCACCAACGCCTAAAGTCATATGTGCATCTGTGACAACAATCGCATTGGATTTCACGTGTTTAACAACGCTCCATCCGAGTTTAAGTGCCGCCCATTCTTCATCTGTTGGTTGACGCTCTGTGACAACACGCACTTCTGCATCTGCCAATCCATATGCGTCTGGTTGTTGCATCAACAAGCCACCTTCAATTGACACAGTGTTCCATTTATCTTTTTTGTTTTGTTCAAAAGGAATCGTCAATAATCGAATATTTTTCTTCTTCGTTAATATGGCTAATGCTTCATCTGAAAATGCAGGAGCTAAAATAATTTCTAAGAAAATACCTGAAAGTTGTTCCGCTGTTTGAGCGTCAACTTCACGATTTAAGGCAACGATGCCTCCAAAAATAGACATGCTATCCGCTTCATAAGCTTTCCCGAAAGCTTCAGCAATCGTTTCACCAATTCCTACGCCACATGGGTTCATATGTTTAACAGCTACTGCTGCTGGAAGTTCAAATTCTTTGATGATTTGAATGGCAGCATTAGCATCTTGAATGTTGTTGTAAGAAAGTTCTTTACCGTGCAGTTGCTGTGCAGAAGCAATCGAGAAATCCGATCCAAGTGAACGTTGATAGAAAGCTGCTTTTTGATGTGGATTTTCTCCATAACGCAGTGGTTGTTTTAATTCATATGTAAATGTAACCTGCTCCGGAAATTCTTCTCCAACTAATTCTGTTAAATAATTAGAAATATAAGCATCGTAAGAAGCCGTATGACGGAATACTTTTGCAGCTAAACGTCTTCGTGTATCTAAAGTTGTTTTGCCATCCGCTTTTAATTCTTCTACAACCGCTGGATAGTCTGCTGCATCTATAATGACTGTAACATACGCATGATTTTTCGCAGATGCGCGCAACATAGCAGGTCCACCAATATCGATATTTTCAATCGCAGTGTCAGCTGTAACATCCGGTTTTGAAATAGTTTCACGGAATGGATACAAATTCACACAGACAACGTCGATTGGCTTTATGCCATGTTCGTTCATTTGTGCTTGATGATTAGCATCATCGTGCTTAGCAAGAAGTCCACCATGAATCATAGGGTTCAATGTTTTGACACGTCCACCTAATATTTCAGGAAAACCTGTTACTTCATCGACAGGAGTAATAGCCACACCATTTTCTGATAAATAAGCTTTTGTTCCACCTGTTGATAAAATTTCATATCCTAATGTCTCTAACTCTTTTGCGAATTCAAGAATTCCTGATTTGTCTGACACACTTATGAGCGCACGTTTTTTCACGAAAAAGTCCTCCTTATAATTAGAAAAGCGGATCAGGCCAAGTGGGACCAACTCCGACGTTGTGAAACGAAGGTGCGGCCTTGGCCTGAGGAGCTAGACATAACCAATCCTTGTTCGAGGATTTGGCTTATTATTTTTATTTTCTATAGATAGAAGTCAAAAGCTGGTATGTAAGGAGCGAAGGCTAAGAGCGCGATGTCCTGCTCCTGCGGTTACTCGTCGCAAAATACAGTGCTAAGAAATCTTGTCGCGGCGCCTTCATGACTCACTTCCTGTGGGCCTCCATAATTGCTGTAATGTTTTTGTATAGAGTTCATGTTCAACTGCGTGAATACGTTGTTCTGTTTTTTCAGGGTCACCGTTAACAACTTCAACGGCTTGTTGCGATAAGATTTTCCCTGTGTCCATGCCAGCATCTACATAATGTACGGTCACACCCGTTATCTTTACGCCATGTTCTATAGCCTGACCAATGGCGTCTTTACCAGGAAATGATGGTAAAAGCGAAGGATGAATGTTAACGATTTTATGTGGAAATGCATCCAGTATGGTTTCTCCAATTAAGCGCATGTATCCAGCTAACACTAACCATTCCACTTCAAGCTGTTGTAACTCTTGCAAAATGGCCGTCTCATAATCCACTTTTGAAGAAAAATCTTTTGGACTGAATGCTACTACAGAAACACCTGCTGCAGTCGCACGTTCCACCACAAATGCATGCGGTTTATCCGTCACAACTGCCACGATATCGGCATGTAAATCTCCTGCTCTTGATGCATCCATGATGACTTGAAAATTACTTCCACTTCCAGAAGCAAAAATCGCCACCTTTGGCTTATTATTCATTGACTAAAGTCCCGTCATGAGAGCCTTTGAAGTGAACACCTTCACCCTCAATAACTCGACCAATAACGTAAGCATTTTCACCGTTTTCAACAGCTACTTGAATGGCTTGTTTTGCTTGTTCTTCAGGAAGTGCAATGACAAAACCAATACCCATATTAAAGACACTATATAAATCACGGTCTGTTAAAGACCCTTTTTCTTTCAACATTGAAAATACTGGTAAGACAGGCCAAGAGCCCAAATCAATTTCTACACCTAAGTCAGCTGGCATCATACGAGGCAAGTTTTCGAAAAAACCTCCGCCTGTTACGTGAGCCATGCCATGAACGGTAAGCTTTTCATGAATAGCTAAAACTGGTTTTGCATAAATTTTAGTTGGTTCTAGTAATGCTTTACCGATATGCCCCAAATGTTCGTATCCCGCAACTAAGGAATCAATTTCATAACCTTGATCGGCAAACACGATTTTACGTACAAGAGAGAAGCCATTTGAATGAATTCCACTAGAAGCAAGTCCAACAAGTACATCACCTGTTTGAATATGCTCTCCTGTTACAATATTCGACTTTTCAGCAACTCCTACAGCAAAACCTGCAACATCATATTCATCTACTTCATATAGACCTGGCATTTCAGCTGTTTCTCCGCCAATAAGTGCAGCACCTGCTTGTACACAACCATCAGCTACGCCTTTGACAATTTGCTCAATCTTTTCAGGTTGAGCTTGTCCAACTGCTAAGTAATCAAGGAAAAATAATGGTTCTGCTCCTTGAGCTACGATGTCATTCACGCACATTGCAACACAATCGATGCCAATCGTATCATGTTGATCTGTCATAAACGCTAATTTTAATTTTGTTCCAACTCCGTCTGTACCAGAAATTAATACAGGTTCTTTATAATTGAGCGACGACAAATCAAACATGCCACCAAAACCGCCAAATGCACCCATTATGCCTTTACGTGCTGTGCGATCCACATGAGACTTCATTCGCTTTACAGCTTCGTAACCTGCTTCAATATTTACACCAGCTTGTTCATATGCCTTTGACATTCATGTCGCCTCCCTAGCGTGATAATTCTTTTTTATGAGGTAAAACAGTATCTGGATAAATTTCTGTTGGATAATTATTTGTAAAGCAAGCCAAACAATGCCCTGCATCAGGTCCTTCATCCGTACGACCAATTGCGCGCACCATTCCTTCAACTGATAGGAAAGTTAATGAATCTGCTCCAATTAATACCCGCATCTCTTCTACGCTTTTGTTTGACGCAATAAGTTCTTCGCTCGAACTAATATCAATACCGTAAAAACATGGGTTTTTAATAGGTGGAGAACTGATGACAACATGTACTTCTGTCGCTCCTGCTTCTTTTAACAAAGTGACAATACGTCTAGACGTTGTCCCACGAACGATTGAATCATCCACCATCACAACTCGTTTGCCATTTACTACTTGACGTACGGGAGACAATTTCATCTTCACTCCGCGTTCACGTAAGTCTTGAGAAGGCTGGATAAACGTTCGTCCGACGTAACGGTTCTTAATTAATCCTAATTCATAAGGAATACCTGTTGCTTCAGAGAATCCAATGGCAGCAGAAATACTAGAGTCTGGAACTCCAGTCACAACATCCGCATCAATTTCCAATTCTTTAGCAAGCTCTTTGCCTAAACGTTTTCGTGCCATATGAATATTGATGCCGTCAATATCTGAATCGGGACGTGAGAAATAGACGTATTCCATCGTACAAATTGCACGTTTCTGTGGAAAAGCAAAACGCTCTGCTCTCATTCCTTCATCGTTTATTATCAGGAATTCACCAGGCTCAATCGAACGAATATATTCCGCACCAATGAGATCAAACGCACATGTTTCAGATGCTACAACCCATGCATCCCCTAACTTCCCAAGTGACAGTGGACGTAATCCATTCGGGTCAAGTGCAACGGTCATTTCATCTTCAGTCATCATGACGACTGCAAATGCACCTTTAAGAAGTGAAAGTGCATTTTTAGCACGCTGTTCAAATGTAGCGTAGCCACTTTTTTTAATTAAATGAGCTAATACTTCCGTATCTGAAGAGGATTGAAAAATACTACCTTGACGCTCTAAATGTCTTCTTAAGGAATTTGCATTAACTAAATTACCGTTGTGTGCAATTGCTAAACTACCCGTTGAAGAGCGGAACAAAAGCGGTTGAACATTTTCAATCCCTCTGCCGCCTGCTGTTGCATAACGGACATGGCCTATTGCACCACTGCCCTTCAAATGGTCAAGCTTTCCAGTACTAAATACTTCACTCACAAGACCTTCACCTTTTACTGCTTGAAGCGATTGACCGTCAGTAACGACGATCCCCGCTCCCTCTTGCCCACGATGTTGCAAAGCATGTAGTCCATAATAGGTGATTTGTGCTGCATTCGGGTCTCCCCAAATTCCAAAGACGCCACACTCTTCGTTTAACCCTCTGAGTTCAGCAAGCATGGAATTGCTCCTTTCCAAGCAGCCTTAAATTCTTCTACAGAACCTGAAACCCACTCTTCGCCATTCTCATTTCGTATAATGACGGACTTATCAGATGTTACCGTTCCTATTTTCACAGCGTCTTTTACGATTTCTTCGAAAGCTACTGCATGTGCTTCTTTTACAGTTACGATGAAACGTGATTGTGATTCGCTGAATAAAGCAGTAATAGCCGAACCAGTTATCGTTACGTCTACACCAAGATTTTGACTACCAAATGTTTTCTCTGCTAACGCAACCGCAAATCCACCTTCAGAAATATCATGTGCAGATGCTACTTTGCCTGATTGAATAGCTAGTAAAAGTGCGTCTTGACGAGCTACTTCTACATCTAAGTTAATGGTAGGTGCTTTACCAAAAATGCGACCTTCTACCATTTTTTGCAACTCACTACCACCAAATTCAGTCATCGTTTCTCCGATTAGGTAGACAAAGTCACCTGCTTCTTTCACATCTTGCGTCGTAACATGTGACAAGTCTTCAACTAATCCAACTAAACCAATTGTCGGTGTTGGATAGACAGCGACTCCGCTGCGTTCGTTGTAAAGAGAAACATTCCCACCGATAACTGGTGATTCAAGAGCAAGACACGCCGCAGCCATACCGTCAGCTGACTTTTCTAATTGCCAGAAAATCTCTGGGTTTTCCGGATTCCCGAAGTTTAAACAATCGGTAATTGCCAGTGGTTTAGCTCCTGAACAAACAACATTACGTGCAGCCTCTGCTACCGCAATTTTGCCGCCAGTTTCTGGATCCAAATAAATATAGCGAGAATTACAGTCTGTCGTCATCGCTAACCCTTTATTCGTCCCACGAACGCGAACTACCGCAGCGTCTGAACCTGGTGCAACGACTGTGCTTGTACGCACTTGATAATCGTATTGATCGTAAACCCATTCTTTTGAAGCAATGGTTGGTTGTTTTAATAAGTTAATTAATGTTTCTTTATAATTAGTGACTTGTGGTTCAACATTTTCCATCGCTTGATATTGTGTGTAATAAGCAGGAACACTAGAAGGTTTATAATAAACTGGCGCTTCTTCTGCCAACGCATCTGCAGGAACATTAGCTACAACTTCACCTTTATGAAGTAAACGAAGCATTTTATCATCAGTTACAACACCAACAGCAACTGCGTCTAAATCATACTTCTCAAATAGCACTTCGATTTCTGCTTCATGCCCTTTTTTCACGACAATTAACATACGTTCTTGAGATTCAGATAACATCATTTCGTAAGCTGTCATCCCTGTTTCACGTTGAGGAACTGCATCTAAATTCATTTCAATACCGAAACCTGCTTTTGATGCCATTTCCGCTGCAGAAGAAGTTAATCCTGCTGCACCCATATCTTGAATACCAACTAAAGAATCTAATTTCACGAGTTCCAAACACGCTTCAAGTAACAGTTTCTCCATGAATGGATCTCCAACTTGAACGGCAGGGCGTTTTTCTTCAGACGCTTCACTCAATTCTTCAGAAGCAAATGTTGCACCGTGTATACCATCACGTCCTGTTTTTGCCCCAACATACATCACTGTGTTGCCCACACCAGAAGCGATCCCTTTTTGGATGTCTTCATGATTAATTAAGCCAACACACATAGCGTTTACTAATGGATTTCCAGCATAACAATCATCAAATTGGATTTCTCCACCTACAGTAGGAATACCGATACAGTTACCGTATCCTGCGATACCAGCTACTACTTCTTCAAATAAATAACGCACGCGGGGAGTTGTTAATTCACCAAAACGTAGTGAATTTAGCATAGCAATTGGACGTGCTCCCATTGAGAAAACGTCACGAATAATCCCACCCACACCTGTTGCCGCACCTTGATAAGGTTCGATAGCTGATGGGTGATTATGTGATTCCATTTTGAAAACAACAGCTTGTCCGTCTCCAATATCAACAATTCCTGCACCTTCACCAGGACCTTGTAAAACACGTGGACCTGTCGTTGGAAATTTACTTAATACAGGTTTCGAGTTTTTATATGAACAATGCTCTGACCACATAACTGAAAATAAACCTGTTTCTGTATAGTTTGGCTGACGTCCTAAAATCTTTTCAACCATTTCAAACTCGCTATCTGACATGCCCATTTGAGCGTATAATTTTTGTTCTTTAATCTGCTGAGGATTTGGTTCAAGCATGACTGACATGAGATTCCCTCCACTGTTTAACCATAGATTTGAATAGTGCTAAACCATCCGTGCCACCAATCAATTCATGAACGGCACGCTCTGGATGAGGCATCATGCCTAAGACATTGCCTCGTTCGTTAACAATCCCTGCAATATCTTCTACACTGCCGTTTGGATTATCGTTTGTATACGTAAACACAATTTGATTGTTCGCTTTTAATGAAGCAAGAGTTTCTGCATCACATGTATAGTTCCCTTCGCCATGTGCGATTGGGACATCGATCACTTGACCATTTGCATACGCATTTGTAAACATAGTGTCGTTATTTTCAACTGTTAATTTAACTGTGCGACACATGAATTTCAAGTTTTTATTACGAAGTAGAGCTCCTGGAAGAAGGCCCGCTTCTGTTAAAATTTGAAAACCATTACAAATTCCTAGTACAGGTTTGCCAGCATCTGCAGCTTTTTTCACTTCGCTCATTACGTTTGAAAATTGAGCAATTGCTCCACAACGTAAGTAATCTCCGTAAGAGAATCCACCTGGCAATAAAATACCATCATAACCACTTAAATCTTTCGTATCATGCCACACGTACTCAGCTTCTTCACCAAGCTCGTCTTTAATTGCATGATACATATCTAAATCACAGTTCGATCCTGGGAATACGAGGACTGCAAACTTCATTTTCGGACAGCCTCCTCAACATCGTATCGATAATCTTCAATTACTGTGTTGGTAAGTAGTTTTTCACACATTTCTTTTACAAGCTCGTCTAATGGTCGTTCAGAGTCATCCACTTGAAGTTCCAAGTATTTTCCGATGCGTACATCTGCTATTTCGTCATAACCCATTGTATGAAGTGCCCCCATGACTGCTGAGCCTTGTGGGTCTAATACGCTTTCGCGAAGAGTTACATAGATTTTTACTTTTTTCATTTTGTGAGTCCTCCTAGACGGGATAGTATGATTTCGTATGCGTCTTTTAATTGTCCTAAATCTCTGCGAAACACGTCTTTATCTAACTTTTGTTTTGTTTTTTCGTCCCATAAGCGGCATGTATCCGGTGAAATTTCATCTGCAAGCAACACATTACCATTTTCATCACGGCCAAATTCTAATTTAAAGTCTACCAAGATCACGCCGACTTCTTTGAAAAATCGAGTTAACACTTCATTGACTTGTAAGCCTTTTTCATAAAGAGCTTTCACTTCAACTGGTGTAGCAATGTTTAAAAGTTCAATATGTTCTTCAGTAATCAGCGGATCTCCAAGTTCATCGTCTTTGTAGTAAAATTCAACGATTGGTCTTGCAAGTTCTACACCTTCTTCAAGTCCAAGACGCTTAGCCAAACTACCTGCAGCAATTTGACGAACAACAACTTCAATCGGAATAATGTCGACTTTTTTCACCAACTGTTCATGATCAGATAATTGTTCAACGAAATGAGAGTCAATTCCCTCCGCTTTAAGTTTTTCGAACAATAAAGTAGTGATTCGGTTATTTAACGTACCTTTTCCAACTATCTCGGCTTTCTTTTCGCCGTTAAAAGCAGTGGCACTGTCTTTATATTCCACAAAGAGAATATCCTCTTTGTTTGTTGTGTATAATCGTTTCGCTTTACCTTCATACAAAAGTTGACCTTTTTCCACGTGTATTCCCCCGATTAGTTTAGTCCGAGACGTCCAAAAATCATGTCTACATGTTGGATATGATAATTATAGTCAAAGCAATCATCTAATTCTTCTTTGGATAAGTATGATGTGATTTTCTCACTCTTTTCAACTACACCACGGAAGGCGATTTGGTTTTCCCATGCTTCCATTGCGCAAGGTTGAACAGTATCGTAAGCTTCCTCACGAGCTAATCCTTTGTCAATTAATCCAAGAAGGACTCGTTGTGAGTAAATCAAGCCAAGTGTGCTATCCATATTGCGTTTCATATTTTCAGGGAACACCGTTAAGTTTTTAATAATATTGCCGAAACGGTTCAACATATAATTTAAAGCGATCGTCGCGTCTGGTAAAATCACACGTTCTGCAGATGAATGTGAAATATCACGTTCATGCCATAATGGCACATTTTCATAAGCAGTTAACATGTAGCCACGAATTAATCGTGCAAGACCCACCATATTTTCCGAACCAATTGGATTACGTTTATGAGGCATAGCCGAAGATCCTTTTTGACCTTTAGCAAATGATTCTTCCACTTCACGTGTTTCTGACTTTTGTAAGCCACGAACTTCTGTCGCGAATTTCTCTACAGACGTTGCGATTAACGCAAGCGTGCTCATGTATTGTGCATGACGGTCACGTTGAAGTGTTTGTGTTGAAATAGGTGATGCAGCAATTCCTAAGTTATCACATACATATTTTTCTACAAAAGGATCAATATTTGCATATGTTCCAACTGCACCAGACATTTTGCCTGTTTCAATTGACATAGCAGCTGCTTCAAAACGTTCCAAGTTGCGCTTCATTTCTTCATGCCACAATGCTAGCTTTAATCCAAAAGTAGTTGGCTCAGCGTGTACACCATGTGTACGACCCATCATTACTGTGAATTTATGTTCTTTTGCTTTAGTCGCTAAAATTTCAATAAAATTATTTAAGTCTTTACGAAGGATTTCATTTGCTTGTTTGATGATATATGAAAGAGCCGTATCAACGACGTCAGTAGAAGTAAGGCCATAATGCACCCATTTGCGTTCTTCGCCAAGTGTTTCAGATACAGCACGTGTAAATGCTACAACATCGTGACGTGTTTCTTCTTCAATTTCTAAAATACGACTGACATCAAATGAAGCATTCGCGCGAATCTTCGCTACGTCTTCTTTAGGAATATCACCAAGTTCAGCCCAAGCTTCACATGCTAAAATTTCTACTTCTAACCATGCTTGGTATTTGTTTTGTTCTGTCCAAATGGCTCCCATTTCTGGGCGTGTATAACGTTCTATCATAAATTGCTCCTTCTATTCTGACCAAATGCCAGAATGCTCGATTTCTTGTAATGTTTTATTTATATCATTCGTCAAAATGGTGACATGCCCCATTTTACGTTTCGTTTTCGCTTCTTCTTTCCCGTATAAGTGAATCGACCAATCCGGGTATTTAGAAATAGCATTTGATAAAGGAACAACATGTTCTCCGAGTACATTCACCATTACTGTCGGTTGGTGTAGAGTTGGTTTGCGAAGTGGCCATCCACATATCGCTCTCACATGTTGATGAAACTGAGAAATTGTAGTTCCTTCTATTGAATAGTGTCCTGAATTATGAGGACGCGGAGCTAACTCGTTAATGACAATTGTGTCATTTTCTAAAACAAACATTTCAACTGCCAAAGTTCCAACTAGTTGTAAATGATCAGCAATTTGTTCAGCTGCTTTGGTAGCTTGTGTAATAATCGTTTCAGATACTCTCGCAGGCACAATTGTTTGATGTAATATATGGTCTTTATGAATATTCTCTCCAACAGGTAAACAATATGTTTCCCCGTTTCCGTTACGCTGAACGATAACTGAAATTTCTTTTGTAAAAGGAACAAATGCTTCTGCAATACACGCACCGTGTTCAAATAATGGTGTGGCTAGTTTTAACTCCTCTTTTGAGTTTAACTTGACCTGTCCTTTGCCATCGTAACCACCAAATGCCGTCTTAACGATACAAGGAAACCCAATTTCCTCAATAGTTGCTCTAAGTTCTACAGAACTTGTAGCGACAACATAGTTCGCAATTAAGACACCCGCTTTTCGAATTTCAGCTTTCTCAGTAATACGATTTTGTGTAATACGAACAAGTTCAGCACCTTGTGGGACATAGGCGAATTCAGTTAGACGTTTTAAGCCCTTGTAGTCGATATTTTCAAATTCATACGTAATAACATCGCTCACTTCTGCAAGTTCTTCTAAAGCACTGTCATCATTAAAAGATGCGATAATTTGTATATCTGCTACTTGTCCACATGGAGACTCCATTGTCGGGTCAAGTACAGCTATTTTAAATCCGGCTTCTTTAGCAGCTAAAGCCATCATACGTCCTAATTGACCACCACCAATAATCCCGATTGTTTGTCCTGGATAAATGGTTTTTGTCATAGTAAATCACCATTGCTTTCAAGTACTTTTGCTTTTGTGTCTTGTCTGCGTTGATCTAAATTGAGCGCAAGGGTTTGATCCGTCATAGCTAACATTTGAGCAGCAAGCAATCCTGCATTTGTTGCACCAGCTTTTCCAATTGCCACTGTTGCAACGGGAACACCACTTGGCATTTGAACGATAGATAGTAATGAATCTATTCCATTTAAAGCTTTTGATTGAATAGGAACTCCGATAACTGGCAAAGTAGTTTTTGAAGCGACCATTCCTGGTAAATGGGCCGCACCACCAGCACCTGCAATTATTACTTGAATGCCTCGCGTACGTGCTGAAGAAGCATATTCAAACATTAAATCTGGAGTTCGATGTGCAGACACAACTTTTTTCTCATAAGGGACTTGCAGTTCATCTAAAATGTCACATGTATTTTTCATTGTTTCCCAATCACTTGAGCTTCCCATGATGACGCCTACTTTTTCATTCACTGAAAATCTCTCCTTTAATTGTGTGTTCAAAAAGATTCATAAAAAGATCCATGGAACTCAGCTTTTTTTATGAAACTTTTTCGAACTACCTCTACAACATAAAAATCCCCAAATAAACTGCTCACTATGCATGAAAAGCAGTTTACTTGAGGACATTAAAGAAATTGGGCTATGAGTCGCTGACATATACATGCACAGATTCACATCCTTCATTCATCCAAAAGTTGCTTTCCCGCATAGTCCGGTCATTTACGGTGACCTGGTAGAGACGCTAAAGCCAATTCTTTAGCATATATGGGGATTAGATGTTTCTATATTCATATTTTAACAAGATGATCTCTATGAGTCAATGCAAAATGCGAACAATAATTTTTAAGAAAACCATATTGTTCGGTTTTTAGACCATTTTTTGGTTATTCAGAGATGTCCGTACCTTTAAACTGGATGATTTGACGAATAGGTTGATATTCACCATTCACTTCTTGAAAAACTGGTTTTTCTCTTCGCCCTGTCGGCATATAGCCTTGCGTCTTCATGCGTTTCAAACAATCATCAATCGTTTCATTCTCTTCAACTTCAAACCACAGTGTTTTTTTCTTCATTTAAAGAGCTTTCCTTTCCTAACAGTTTTAACCCAGAATTCGCCATGAATCGTCTTCGGCTCATACGCAATAATGAAAGCCATTGGATCTAACTCTTTAATTGTTGCATATAACTTCAGCTCATACTTACGAGGAATCAAAATTTGCTTTGCTTTTCGCAAGCCCTCGAGACCATTCGCATCCCAGTCTGTAACACCATATCCTTTATCGCGCAATATGCGAGGCAATGATCTACTTTCTTTAGTTGTGATCACATTTCACTGTAATATAACTAAGTGCCATTTTCTCTTCAATCTTAGTACCAATAAAAACACCCGTTCCATAACCGATAGCATAGGGCATTAGATTTTGAATCTCATTTAAGTTATCGAGAACCAAGCCAAGACTTACAACATAAATAACCACTTTAAACATACTAATAAATGCAGCAACATAACGTTACCCTTTTAACGTCAATATCATACGTACAGTAAAGAATGTTACATAACAATATTTATACTAACTATAATTAAAACCATTAATAGTGTATCTATTCCCACCACAATCTTCCCTTCATTCTAAAACATTTAGTCCTAATCTTATTAGAGAAGCTGCAAGAATACAAGGGATTTTGATTGAATTATGTAATATTCGTCATGAGATTTGCTGTTTAGAAAACAGAAAATATCCCTAAGTTTCATAGAAATTCTATGGATATTCGCGAATTTTATATACGATTGAACACTTTACTAGCAGGGTGTCGTCACACAGAAAAAGCCAACTCAAAGACATAGTCGAGGTGGCTTTTTCATATGTGTCCGATTTAGACTTTTCCATGGAATTGACGAAATGACAGAGCATGAATTTGTGTTAACGGAAGATACTTAGCATTCATTTTGGATCATCTGGAATGATGTTAATTTGTTTAGCAGTTGCTTGAACAGGGTGCGACTCTTTAACAGGACCTTCAAAAAAGACATTGATATACATTCCAACTTCTAAATTATCAAAATCAGTGAGGTCATTAATATAGATTTTAGTATCAGGTGTTACGGTAACCACAGCTTCTTTATACTTAGCACCATTATTTTCTGGACCATCAATTTTAATAGTTCCCATAATCACTTCATCTTCACTAGCTGTTATCTTAACAATATGACCAGCGACACCATATTCAACAAACTGACTATCTTCAGATGCAGAAGGATCCGAATTATTGGTTGATTCGGAGATCTTATTACCATTTCCACATCCTACAAGAGCTAATAATATTAATAAAATGATCGCTTTTTTCATCATTTAGATTCCGCCTCTCATTTTTTAATTAGTCGGATAAATGAATGGAAAGTTACATATAAAACATTCTCGATAGATCAATCGAGGAGCTACGGTGCTAATTAGGGAACGATAATATCAGAAAGTAATGTTAAGGTGACTTGTTAGTTGAGACACCAGGTAATATAAATTTAATGATTTTCGGCAATTTCATGTCTTTCACTATTGCTATACGCTCCGAGTCTCATCCTTTTGTTTCCTCGACTTGCTATCTTGCTCATCTTCTATTAAAGCTTGGATAAAGAAACCGGTGCCCTTTTATAGGTACCTGTCTTACAGTTGCCTAGCGACGTCCTACTCTCTTCTGCGGGAGAGTAGAGTAAGATATTGATATCGGGCTGAGCTTAACTTCAAGTGTGTGGAAGATTGATATTCCTACCTATTAAGTAGTTGAAAAAGATTTAATCGGCTTGGATAGTGGTTTATTCGGCTTTGGGAAGGTTATAATCGGCTTCACCTAAGATTTATTCGGCTTCGCGACTCGTTTAATCGGCTAGAACCGGATTTTATTCCGTTTCGCCCAATTTTATCCATACAAAACCTTTGCGCTGGATCAATCGAAGAGGAATAACTGGTTGATTTTCGCTTCGCTGCTTACCGGAAAGTGTTGTTATTCCTGTGAGACAACTGTTGTATAAATCTAATGATTTTCGTCACACACCAGGTCTTTCCGCAAGCTATAGGCTCCAGGTCTCATTTCTCGCTCATCTTCTATTAACACTCGAAATAAAATCACAAAAAAACCGATACCCTTTT
>NZ_AMGD01000066.1:0-49448 GCF_000297555.1 Paenisporosarcina sp. TG-14 | reverse complement strand
CTTTTTATACTAAGCTCAGTGACGTTGTAAAAATAGATAGCCACGTTGTAAAAATAGCAGTTCACGTTGTAATAGTGAAATATTGGGACTTGAGAAATTGAATTCATCTACGTTATCACGATATATATGTAAGGCACTTCAAAGATAGCCTTCTAAATCTTCTGATCCTATTGAAATGCGAAAGACATCAGTGCTAAATGGAGACGCTAGCTTGTGATTTGTTAAAAGGCTAGGATAAAGTTAGTGGTATTCTATAAAAAATGAGCTTGGACATGTATCTCCAAGCACATTTATTTGACTGTATTTTTTTACTAGGATCTATTATATCAGTGTGCATTTTATACAATTATGTTATTTTCATCTAGTTGTCATTCCATATTAAACTGGAAGCTTTAAAACTACATTCTTTTGCTTTGTTGAAGAAGTTTCGATTCTCCTGTACGTTCCCATTCTTCTACTGTCTCATATGCTTTTTCAGGAGAATACCCTTTCCCTACAAGAACTCCCATTAGAATAAATTCTTGAAGAATATGTGTAGCATTAATTCCTCTTTTAACATCCTCTAATCCTTCATTTACTAGAAATTCTGTGTACTTTATCCATTCATCTGGAGTCCTCCCAGAATTAACTTTATGTCCATTGCCATGTTCGTGTCCTTCTTCCGCAGCTAATGCATCTGCTTTGGTAACATGAACAGTGCCAAATGGATGGTTAGGAGGAGCATATATCGAGTAAAGTTTTAGAGGAGTATTACCTGTATTGGTTAAGTTATGCCATCTTCCAGCGGGTATTATGACTACAGAATCATCATAAACAGCTCTTTCGAAGTTTAAATTGTCTTTACTTTTGCCCATTTGAGCAATCCCCTGGCCCTGTTCAATACGTATGAATTGATCAAGGTTAGGATGCATCTCCAAACCAATATCTTCGCCAACATCTAGACTCATTAAAGTAACTTGTAAATGTGTTCCAGTCCATAAAGCAGTACGGAAATTATTGTTTTGCTTCGTTGCTTCATTGATATTAATGACAAATGGTTTTGGTCCATAATCTGATAACATAATACTTCCATCACCATTAAATGAGCGCAAAGAATCTAATCTGTTTGCGTGCTCGATTCTTTGAGTACAAGCAGAGCAAACAGATTGTCTGCCATAGTTATACATGGGGACATTGGCATAATATGGATATTGGTACATATGAGGATGATAGTACATTTTCTCAATCCCTTCACAGTTATAAAATTATCCTATGCAATTTATTTAAGGGATGTGCTTAGATTCAAGGATCATCTTAATAAATCCAGTACTATTAGACTAAGAGAACCCTGCTATGAAGTGATTTTTGATGTTCGTTAACAAGGCATCCGCAAAGACAATTTTAAAAAAACAAAGAATTCCAGCACAATAGTTGCTGGAATATTTTTGTGTTTATATTGAGTTGAATAGTAGAGAATTTACATAATTCACTTTTTTCAGTAAATTAATCCTATACATTTTTCTGGAAGATTGGTAGGATATAACTATAGGTGCTATAAAAGTAATTTTACTGTTGAATCATGGTTCTAAGTTGTTTGACGACTGAGTATTATCGCTTGAAGTAGTTTTTACTGAAGCTATATGAGATAAGAACTTTTGCAACTAGATGATATATAAATTCAGAATGTTTTGCTATTAAAATTAGCACTTTCACTGAGCTAAAGCGCGGGAAGTTACAGGTGAAGTGTCAAGTTTCTTTGAAAAAAACTAAATTTTCATGGAGGAATTTTGAATGAATATTGTCGTAGTTGGAGCAGGACATGGTGGAACAACAATTGCAGCAGACTTGAAATTGAAGGGCCATAAGGTAAATCTTTTAAAAACGTCAAAATCTCTTCATAATGAGCATTTTAATTTTTTGAAAGAACATAATGGAGAAGTAGATATTATTGAAAATGATAAGACAAGCTCTGTTCAAATTGATTTGATCACAACCGATATTGAATTAGCACTAAAAGATACTGAATTAGTCATAGTATATGTACAAACAAACTTCCATGAACAAATTATAAACCGTTTACTCCCGTACCTAAGTCCCGACCATATTGTGTTATTGGAACCAGGGTATTTATCGACTGCTTATTTCCTGAAACATTCTCCAAACTTCGAATTCACAGTAGTCGAAGCGCAAAGTTCACCAATTGATTGTCGAATCATAAATCCAGGTACAGTAAAAGTACTGTTTAAAAATGTTAGAAATCCAGTTGCAATATATCAAAATGAGGTAAAAGACCTTAAATTAGTTAAGAGTAAATTAGATAGTCTTGACTATAATTTTGAGTATCTTGAGACAATCATTGAAGCTGCTTTACACAATCCAAATTTAATTGTTCATACGATTGGAGGCATCATGAGTATGCCAAGAATTGAATTTACTAAAGGTGATTATTGGATGTATAAAGAAGTGTTTACGCCTCATGTTTGGAATATGGTGGAAAGTTTAGATGATGAGAAGATGAATGTATTAGAGGCCATTGGTGCGAATCGAGTTCCTTATGTAGATGCTTGTAAAAATCGAAATGCTGTTGATTTGAGTATAAATAGTAAAGAAGCGTTTCTCCATTATGCGAAAAACAGTTCTCCGCATGGTCCAGTTCGAGCAGATTCTAGGTTTATAACGGAAGATGTTCCAGAGGGGTTAGTTTTGTTGGAGTCACTTGGAAGTACACTAGGTATCAAAACTCCAACATGTACAGGACTTATTAATATCGCGAATGCATCACTTTCAATCGATTTTAGAGAGTCAGGAAGAACTGTAGATAGATTAGGTTTAGAAAATATTAAAAAAATTATAGGTACCAGAACAAAACAGGTACTTGTGTAAGAATATTGTCCATAACATGACTAGAGTGCCATCCATTCAAGTAATGGATTTGGCACTTTTTTTTTCGTTAATGAGCTCATTTACTGCCACACTGTATAGATAGGGTTTCCGGGTCGCTATCGACAGCAAATACACGCCAATACCAAGAGATATGAACGCGTCATCGCTAGTTTTTCTTTCATACAGGAAATCTTGCGGTACATATTCGTCCTTCGCTCCCCTAAAACTTATATGAGTACAATTCGAATGTGACTAATTAGAGAATGGACACTAATTTCATAAAATCTGGCTGCCGAAGATACAATTTCGGTCTTTTTTTATTATTTTTTGTATTCCTTCAACTGATTTGCCACATGATAAAGTGTCTCGTTCGACAAAAAAATGTGGTTCTAGTGTCGAGCGATAGCTCAGTTGTAAGTATGGGCTGTCACAATGTTATAATAGAAGGTGTTGTTGTAAAAATAGACCTTCACGTTGTGAAAATTGTGATCCACGTTATAATAGTTAAATTATATAATGTATCACTTGAAATCCAGCAACACTAACACGATAGTTCATTAACGCACGTCACAAAAAAAGGCTGTCGGACTTTTCTTACAGCACCAATTTAAGTTTTTGTATTTACTAATGACACCCACAGACCGTGAAGAGATTAATGACCCCGCCAGATAGTTCTTGTCGGGTTTTGTTGTGAGGGACGTGTACTCATTGATTAACAAGTACAGAAAAAATCACACATATAACATGTTTAAATTATGTATTTATAGTCAATATAAGATAAAGCATTGCGAATACGAGATAAAAAATCGCTAATAGAAGAAAAAGCATCGCGAATACGAGATGAAATCGAGTAATCTAGAACAAGCTAAGTACTGTTAGAGTGGTGTTTTGAGTGTTTCTAAAGTGACAAATTGATGTCATTTTGATGTTTTGAAGGGTTATCGGTATATTTTTTCGTGATTGTTCGTTAAGATGCAATCTAGGCTAACGAATTATTGATTCGAAGTTCTAGCCATATGAGTTTATATTTGAAAGGGGTACACATTATTATGAATTATAAGAAAATTTTACTACCATTTGTAGCAGGGGCACTTGCATTAAGTTTAGCAGCTTGTAGCGAAGACGATAAAGCAACAAAAGAAGAAAAGCCAAAAGAAGAAACAGCTCAAAAAGGTACTGAAGAAAAAGGTACTGAACAAAAAGAACCTACTAAAGAAGAACTAGCAGCTGCTGAAGAAATGAAAGCTAAGTTAGCTGAGCAACAAGTTGATAAGAGCGAGATTGTTGCTGTAGTAAATGATGAAGAACTTACAGGTGCTGAATATAATACTGCTTTGACGTCAATTCAAGGTCAAATGCAACAATCGGGTCAAGATCCAACAAGTAAAGAAGCGGTTGAACAAGTAAAATCGCAAGTTCTTGATGCTATTGTAAATCAAACACTAATTCTTCAAAAAGCAGAAGAGTCTAAACTGACTGCTTCTGAAGAAGAAATTAATAAAGAATATGCATCATATGAAGAACAATTTGGTGGCGAAGAAGGAATGAAGGAAGCCCTCAAAGCTGAAAAAATGGATGTCGAAACATTGAAACAACAAATTGGCCAATCAATTGTATTTGAAAAATATAAAGAAAAAGCTGTTCCTGCTAAGAAAGTAACGGATAAAGAGATTCAAGAATATTATGATCAAGCAGCAGCTCAAGCAAAAGAAGCTGAATCTCCACAAGAACTACCTCCATTTGAAGAAGCAAAAGAAGAAATTAGAGGAATTCTTGAACAGCAAGAACAACAAGAACTATTTGCAGCACATGTTGAAGAGTTGAAAAAAGATGCGAAGATTGAATTAAAGATTTAATATAAGTTGATAATCAGTTGAAAACACCTTCCATTGCGGGAGGTGTTTTTTGCGTTGTGACGGATTTATCGTGAAGTTACGCGATGTGATTTTTGTTTAAAAGGACGGATTTGAACTAACAGTAAGAAATGCGACACCCCTAAAGCAATACTATCCTACATGGATATCCTTTCAGTTGTCCAAGAATGAAAATCCTGTTGGGAGGAATTTCACGAATCATTATTGCCCTCCGTTTGTATACTTATTATCTCCCATCGTATGGTTCTTGCTGTCGCCAGGCTTAGTGTTTGGATTGGTAGATATATGTGGATAATTATTGTTTTTCCTACGTTTCCAGTCTACCAATGCAGCCAATGCTAAAACTAAAAATATAAGAATGAAAATGACATACCATATCATCGCAATCACTTCCTTTCATTTCCATTATACCGTTAAATAAATTTTCTGTTAATTGTAATGGGAATTCTTATTGGAACTACATGATGGCAGCGTCGATGGTCTTTACATTACCGGTGTTAATAATTTATGCTTTCTTCAACAAGTATTTCATCAAAGGACTTTCAATGACTGGTGGGAAATGACATTACACGTTGAAGAGTTGAAAAAAGATTTTATTTATGGAGTTTTAATTAAATATTTGATGCTAAACACCTTCCATTGCGGGAGGTGTTTTTCCTTGGTCTAATAGGATTGATTATAAATAAGAGACATTGCATACTTGTTGTAGAACTAAATGTGAATTTAGAATATTCAAATTTAATGTTGTAATTGTTAAACGTTTATAATATGCTTTATGTATGAAATCGATTTCATACGCAATTAGTTGGAGGTGTTCCTAAAGGAGAGTGAGCGCTTGTATACCATTAAAGATGTTGCGCACAAGGCTGGATTGTCACAAGCTACTGTATCGAGAGTGATTAACAATCATCCCTATGTTAGTGAGGAAAAGAAGCTTGCCGTGAAAAATGCGATGGATGAACTTGGCTATGTTCCTAATTCATCTGCACAGCAAATGCGAAATTTAAAAACAAAGAAAATTGCTGTCTTCGTTTCCCGGATTGTCAATCCCTTCTTTAGTCAATTGGTAGATGCAATGGAAAAACGTGCTGCCACATGCGGCTTTCAATTGATCCTTTGCAATACGAGAATTGATAAGGAAAAGGAACTTGAATTTTTTAAGCTTCTCATATCAAAGCAAGTAGATGGCATCATTATGGCTTCGGTTGAAAATCATTGGGAAGTGATTGAGCCTTTTACAAAGTATGGTCCCATCATTTTCTGTAATGAATACCTTGCTGATGCTACAATCACCAGAGTCAGACTAGACCAAATTGAAGGCGGTTACATCGGTACCAAACACTTACTTGAAAAAGGACATCTTAAAATTGCCTACTGTCAAGGTAACGACAGCAGCGTTTCTATCAATCGTCGTAAAGGTTATTTGAAAGCGGTTACAGAAGCAGGAATTGAACCAGTGCAGGAATGGATGTTTCGAGATGTTTTTACGATTGAAGACGGACGAGCCATCTTTCGAAAGATACAGCAGCTGTCTAACCCGCCCACTGCTGTATTTAGTGGGAGTGACGAAGTGGCTGCAGGAATCATTCATGAAGCTAAAAAGCATTCGTGGAATGTACCAAACGATCTTGCTGTTGTAGGATTTGATGATCAGCCGATAGCAGAATTACTCGATCCACAAATAACGACAATCAATCAATTCACCACAGACATTGGGTATAAAACAATGGATGTGATGCTCGAGATTATTAATAAAAAGAGAGTCAATGATGCGCAAGATATTCTACTACCTATTGAATTAGTTGAACGACAATCGACATAAACTATTAGGAGGATTATTTATGAAAATTTGGAACAAAAAGATGGCCGGTGCAACATTTCTTTCGATGACTTTACTTCTTGGAGCATGTAGTGGGGATGATGAAAATACAACAGCTGTCAAAGGATCAGATGACAAATCTGACGTGAAAGTTGAAATCGTTTATGCAAGTGGTGTTGATGTTACTGGCGCGACCGAAAAGTTAATTGCAGCTTTTGAAGATGAAAATCCAAATATTACGGTTAAGCAACAAGAAATGCCAGCAGATACTGGAGCTTCTCATGATCAATACGTAACCACTTTCAGTAGCAAGAGTACAGAAATCGATGTATTTGATGCGGATGTTATATGGCCAGCTGAATTTGCGCAAGCTCAATATGCGCTTGAACTCGATCGCTTCATTGAAGCAGATGGTATCAAAATGGAAGATTATTTCCCGGGTACGGTTCAATCTGGTAACTTCAATGGTCGCCAATACGCAATGCCGAAATACACAGATGCGGGACTGCTATTTTACCGTAAAGATATAGTCGAAACACCTCCTGCAACATGGGATGAACTATTTGAAATGGCAAGCGAGCTGAAAGGCAAAGAAGGAACTGAATTTGGTTACCTCATGCAAGCCAATCAATATGAAGGAATGATTACTAACGCAGTTGAATTTATCGCATCATACGGTGGGGAAGTTGTAGATGAGAACAATGAAGTTGTTGTAAATAGTCCGGAAACAATTGCTGGAATTACGAAGATGGTTGAATTTGTTAACTCTGATTTTGTGCCTAGTAATATTTTAAGCTTCCAAGAAACTGAAACAAATAATGCATGGGTTGGCGGACAAGCAGTTTTTGCTCGTAACTGGCCTTATATGCAGTCTACTTCAGAAAACAAAGACGGTTCTGAAGTTGCCGGAAATGTTGGTTTCGCAGTTCTTCCAGCTGGTGACGACACGAACGCTGCCACACTTGGTGGTTGGATGAGTATGATTAATCGTTATAGTGAAAACCAAGAAGCTGCTTGGGAATTCGTGAAATTCATGTCTGGCCCTGAAGGTCAAAAAATCAGTGCTGTTGAAGGCGGACGTGCCCCAACGATCGAAGCACTTTATGAGGACGAAGACGTAAAAGGTGCAGCGGCATTATTTTCAAATGAAGAGTTCGTAGCAACACTTCAAAATGCTGTACCAAGACCGGTATCACCAATTTATCCGCTAATCTCTGACATCATGCAAGTTGAACTTTCAAAAGCACTTGCAGAAGATATAACTCCTGAAGAAGCTGCGAAAAACATGCAAGAAAAAATTGAAGCAGCTATGGCGGAATAAAAGAGAATCTAGTAGAAATAAACTAAAGGGGAGGTGGATCTTTCACCTTCCCTTCTATTAATTAAAAAAGAGGGTGATACAGTTGAAGTTTCAGTTAAATGAAAAGCAACTTGGTTATTTGATGGTCGCACCTGCACTAATACTTGTTATTCTTATCACATTATGGCCGGTAGCCCAATCCTTTTATAACAGTTTGTTCGACTATCGTTTGAATGACCCTTCTCGTTCAGAAAGGTTTGTACAATCCAATGTCGATTTAGAACGCTATGCAAATGATTATTTTTACTTATCAAGAGATCTGGATGGTTTAGCTGGACAAGCGCCTGATCAAGAGACGAAGGATGCAACAACTAAAATCAATCAAGAGATCAAAGGGTATCATGAAGACCTACTTGCAATGGATGGACTAGACAAACAATATGAAGAGGTTGAAGGTCTTCTTGCTTCCTTTACAGCCATTTCAGATGAGAAATTAAAATATGCAAAAATCGATAAAGAATTTGCAAAAAACTATAAAGACTTCTTAACGAACGCGGAAAAAGAACTGACTACATTATCTCAGAATTCTGATGATGAAGCCTTTAAAACTGCATCAGCAAATATTGCAGGCTCAATAAACTCTTCTAACCGTTCCATTATTGAATCTAACTTTATTGGTTTTAGCAACTATTCACGTTACCTTAAAAGTGAGCGTATGTGGAAAGCGTTAGGGAATACGTTCGTGTTCACCATAGCATCAGTAGGATTTGAACTTGTCCTCGGTTTACTGATTGCCTTGCTCATTAATCGCGTATTCATAGGCAGAGGATTGGTTCGTGCATCGGTTCTAATTCCATGGGCGATTCCAACAGCAGTTGGCGCCATGATGTGGTCCTTTTTGTATGATGGACAAACAGGAATTGTCGCTCACTACTTTGAACAGTTTGGCTTAATTAGTGACGCATCTGTCCTTTTATCAACGGGTGCAGGTGGTATGTTCTCAGTTATTTTTGCAGATGTTTGGAAAACTACACCGTATATGGCTCTTCTCTTACTTGCTGGACTTCAAACGATTTCTGGTTCCTTGTATGAAGCAGCGGAAGTCGATGGAGCAAATAAGTGGCAACAGTTCTGGAAAATAACATTACCCATGTTAAAGTCCGCTATTTTAGTAGCGTTATTATTCCGGACATTGGACGCTTTCCGAGTGTTTGATCTGATCTTCGTACTTACAGGCGGTGGACCAGCTAACTCGACGGAATCCATTTCAATTTATGCGTACATTACGCTATTCTCACAACAAAACTTCGGAGCAGGTTCAGTTCTTTCAGTTATCGTTTTTGCTTGTGTAGCGCTTATCTCAACACTATTTATAAAATTCATCGGGTCTGATCTTTTTGGTGGACGATCTCGATAAGGAGGAACTAAGATGAACAAACGTCCAGGAATCGGTTTTTACATTTTTCTCGTTGTGTTTGTGTTTTTCGTGATGTTCCCTTTTATCTGGGTCTTCCTCACGTCGATCAAACCTCCGGGTGAAATTTTCAATAATTTTAAATGGTTTACATCAAGTCCCTCAATAGATTCATATATTAATGCATTAACGAATCGTCCTTTGGTTCGCTATATGACTAATAGTTTTATCGTCTCTAGCTTAACCACAATTATTGCGATCGGTTTCGCTTCCATTGCAGCTTATGCACTGACTCGACTCCCGATTAAATTTAAAGGGCTCATATTAGGTATAATATTAGCATCTTCCATGTTTCCACAAATTGCGATTATTTCACCCATCTATAACTTTATTACGGCAATCGGCCTTCGTAATAGCTATATGGGGCTCGTAATTCCATACATCACCATTAGTTTGCCGCTTGCCATCTGGATTTTGGCGACCTTCTTCCAAAAGATACCTTGGGAGCTTGAGGAATCGGCAAAACTTGATGGTGCAACACCTTTTCAAACTTTCCGTAAAATTATTTTTCCGCTTGCAGCACCTGGTATATTTACGACAGCGATTCTTGTTTTCATTGCAGCGTGGAATGAATATTTATTTGCTTTAACCATCAATACAGAAGATTCGTGGCGTACAGTGCCAGTTGGAATTTCTTTCTACCAAAGCCAATTTACAATTCCATGGGGTGATATATCAGCTGCTACTGTCATTGTAACCATCCCAATTGTTATACTTGTATTGATTTTCCAAAGAAGAATAGTTTCAGGACTAACATCTGGCTCAGTTAAAGAGTAAATCAATGTTAATTAATGCTATTGATATTCCGCAAAACAGTTACGCTTTCCTAAGGGTAACGTAAAGACTTTTCGTCACTTCGAAAACCCTGTTTCTATTTCTGTTTCTGTTTCTGCATCACTACGTTAGCTTCGAAACATGAAAGTGTGCTGTATCGCTTTGCTAGCATCGTCGAAAATAAGTTATGTAATAATGCTTTTGCACAACTTGTTCTCTACGGGTTCTCGACTGTCTATTCTATCTAACGGCAAATGTCTTACTCCAAATCACTTAGTTGCCTAGCGATGTTACTTTTCGTTTTGGTGATTGTAGTGAAAGGCGGCGACTCCAGCGGGATAAGCACGTCCAGGTGAGACCCCACAGTGAGCGTAGCGAGCGAGGAGGCTCACGGACTGCCCGCGGAAAGCGTCCGCCTGTAACGGAAATCAACACTATTACTTTAAAGGAGTGTAAGAAATGAATGTAACAGTATGGAATGAATATCGTCATGAACAACAACACGAAGAGGTTCGCAACATATATCCAGACGGAATACATCAAGTTTTAGCTACTGCACTAGTCGAGCAAGGCTTCGATGTTAAAACGGCAACTTTGGACGAACCACAACACGGCTTAACCGATGATGTATTAAATAATACAGATGTACTTCTATGGTGGGGACATCTTGCACATGATGAAGTAAGCGATGAAATTGTTGAGAAAGTTCAAAAACGCGTATGGGAAGGCATGGGACTCATTGTCCTTCACTCTGCTCATTTCTCGAAAATTTTCAAGAAACTAATGGGTACTGGCTGCGATTTAAAATGGCGTGAAGCAAAGGAAAAAGAACGTCTGTGGGTTGTCGATCCAAGTCATCCTATAGCTGAAGGTATTGGAGAATACATTGAACTTGAAGAAGAAGAAATGTACGGCGAACACTTTGATATCCCAGCACCAGATGAGCTCGTATTCATTAGCTGGTTCCAAGGTGGGGAAGTGTTCCGAAGTGGGGCAACCTTTAAACGTGGGAACGGTAAAATTTTCTATTTCCGTCCTGGGCATGAAACGCATCCAACTTACTATAATAAACAAATACAAAAAGTGATAGGCAATGCTGTGAAATGGGCTACACCAACAAATCGTGACTACCCTGTCTATGGAAATGCAAAGCCACTAGAAAAGCTTGAAGGCTACAAGGAGGAATAATACATTATGGCAAAATTAAAAGTTGGTGTAATTGGAACTGGTAGCATTGCGAAATATCGTCATTTAGTAGAATACGCTGGAAATGATCAGGTTGAACTTGTCGCAGTTTGTGATATCAATGAAGCGCGAGCAAAAGAAGTAGGCGCACTATACGGAGTTACTAAAATATTTACAGATTATCACGATCTGTTAAAAGAAGATCTTGATGCAGTAAGTGTTTGTACGCCTAACTATTTACACGCGCCAATTACAGTTGCTGCACTAGAAGCAGGCAAGCATGTTCTTTGCGAAAAACCAATGGCGACAAGTGAACTAGAAGCAAACCAAATGATTGAAGCAGCAAAAAATAGTGGCAAAACGCTAATGATCGGTCACAACCAACGTTTTGTTGAATCTCATCAACAAGCAAGAGAATGGATGGCAACAGGTAAGCTCGGTAAAGTATACAGCTTCAGAACCGCTTTTGGTCATCCTGGACCAGAAGCATGGAGTGCAGACGGCAAAAGTAGCTGGTTCTTTAATAAAAATGAAGCATTTATTGGTGCTATGGGCGACCTCGGTATTCACAAAATCGATTTACTACGCTATATTTTAGGCGAAGAAATGGTTGAAGTTGCTGCTATGCTTGAAACAAGTTCAAAAGTTGACGCTGACGTAGATGACAATGCTGTGCTTATTTTGAAAACACAGAGCGGCATCATTGGGACACTTGCGGCTAGCTGGTCTTATATTGGCAAAGAAGATAATTCAACTGTGTTTTACACTGAAAATGGTGTTTTACGCTTAGAAGACGACGAAAACTATTCAGTTGTTTACCATAAAAATGATGGCACGAAAGAAGAGTTTAGCCTTGGACAAATTCAATCAAATGAAGAGGGCGGTCAAATAACTACTGGTGTCATTAATCATTTTATTGAATCAATTTTGACTGGCAACCCGCCACTAATTAGTGGCGAAGAAGGCAAGAAATCATTGCTCGTGATCTTAGGTGCGTTAGAATCAAATGATACGAAAAAAATTGTGAAGTTATAGGTGATGAAGATGGAAAAACTGAGAGTTGGACTTATAGGAGTTGGAGGAATTGCCGTTTCAAGGCATCTTCCCTCCTTTCTGACGTTAAGCGACCATGTTGAGGTAACCGCCGTTTGTGATGTGATTCAGGAGCGAGCACAGTCAGTTGCAGCCGAATTCTCAATCCCTTTTTACACATCACAATATGCGAAGCTTTTTGAACATGTTGATGCCGTGACAATATGTACGCCAAATAAATTTCACGCAGAGATTGCGATTGCCGCTTTAAATGCAGGAAAGCATGTGCTATGTGAAAAGCCAATGGCCATGACTTCAAAAGAATGTGAAGCGATGATTGAAGCAGCTGATGCTGCGGGAAAAGTGTTAATGATTGCTTACCACTATCGCTACATGAAAGAAGCACGTGCTGCGAAAAGATTTATTGATGAAGGCGAAATTGGTCGTCCGCTCGTTTCTCGTGCGCAAGCGATTCGCCGACGAAAAGTACCAGGTTGGGGCGTTTTTACCAATAAAGATCTTCAAGGTGGCGGCAGTTTAATCGACTTTGGCTGTCATTTCCTAGATTTAGCTCTACATTTAATGGATTTCCCTGAGATTGCAGAAGTTTCAGGCGCGACTTACAATGAGTTAAGCCGTCAACCAGATGTAGTGAATCAATGGGGTAAGTTTGACCCTACTACATTTGAAGTAGATGACCATGCGACAGCGTATATTAAATTTAAAGATGGCGCTACGCTATTATTTGAAACATCATGGGCAGCAAATTTGGCGGATGATATAGAAGGAGTTAGCATATCAGGTACAAGTGGTGGGCTTGATGTGTTTCCATTAAAGCTCTATCAATCAAAGTACGGTATGCTTTTAGATCAACAACCGTATTGGATTTCAGATGAAGATAATCCTGGAATCTCACAAGCCATTAATTTTATTGAAAGTTGTAAAGGACGTCAAACTCCTCTAGTTAAGCCTCAAGAAGCACTTATTGTTTCCAAAGTGATAGAGGCTATTTATCAAAGCAGCGAAACTGGAAAAGCGGTTTCATTCACTTAAGGGGGAATTGGACGTGAAATTAGGCGTATTTACAGTGTTATTTGCCAAAAAACCATTTGAAGAAATGCTAGATTATGTAAAAGCATCAGGCTTAGATGCAGTTGAAATTGGAACTGGTGGCTATCCTGGAACGGATCACTGTCCAATTGATGAACTGTTAGAAGATGAAGGAAAACGTAATCAGTATATGAATTCAGTTATTTCTCGTGGATTAACAATCAGTGCATTTAGCTGTCATGGAAATCCGGTAAGTCCAGATCCAACTTTAGCAAAAGATGGCGATGAAGCGTTGCGAAAAAGCATTAAATTGGCCCATCTAATGGGTGTTCCGGTTGTCAACACATTCTCTGGAACTCCAGGTGCAGACGAAGATGCCAAACATCCAAACTGGCCTGTAGCACCATGGCCAAATGAATATGGGGATATTTTAGCTTGGCAATGGGAAAAGAAACTAATTCCTTATTGGAGTGAAATAGCGGAAATTGCTAAACAAGCTAACGTGAAAATTGGTCTTGAATTGCACGGAGGTTTCTCAGTGCACACACCATATACATTGTTGAAACTTCGTGAAGCGACGAACGAATACATTGGTGCAAACCTTGATCCAAGTCATTTATGGTGGCAAGGTATTGACCCAGTTGGTGCCATCAAAATTCTTGGAAAAGAAAATGCAATCCATCATTTCCATGCAAAAGATACGTATATCGACCAAGACAATGTAAATATGTATGGTCTGACAGACATGCAACCTTACAACAATATCCGCACACGTGCATGGAGCTTTCGTTCAGTAGGTTGTGGACATTCCGTTCAAGAATGGTCAGACATTATAAGTGCCCTTCGCACCTATGGCTATGACTACGTGGTCAGCATCGAACACGAAGACCCAATCATGAGCATCGAAGAAGGTTTCCAGCGTGCTGTATCTAACTTGAAATCAGTGGTGATTAAAGAACAACCGGCTGATATGTGGTGGTTATAGTGTTGTTTTCTATGGATCGATAAAACCCTTATTTGTGAAAGTCTTTTCAAGGTTACACTATTCATAAATAGGTATATAGAAAAACCCAGCATCAAAACTCGTAAGGCCACTGAAAAAGTTAATTTATAATTTCTTAGCATGGAAAGGTGATTTCCGTTTCAACGCACTTTCATGTTTCGAAGCTAGCGTAGCGATGCAGAAACAGGCGGACGCTTTCAGCGGGCGGTCCGTGAGTCTCCTCGTCGCTTGAAAACCCTTGCTCCTGCGGTTACTCGTCGCAAACAAATTGTGCACAAATCGTTTCCTGCGGGGTCTCACGGAATACGCTATTCCCGCCGGAGTCGCCGCCTTCCACTTCAATCACTTGTATATATATTTTCTTTCATCTAAAAAAGTGAGGTTCCTTTATCTGTTCAAAATCTAACAAAATGTGCCGGCTTTAATCTAAACAAGCAATTCTTTCCTCAATTTGTCGAGGAAGGGATTGCTTCTTTTTCTTGTATAATAAGTGTACTAATTACAGGTGGTGTCCCGATGATTTCCAATCAAGAATCTTTAAACCTTTAAAGTAACGTTTTTGCGAAAGGACCATATGCAAAATATATGACATTTGGAACAGTATCGCAAAGTACGGTTAGCAATCCTGCTTGGGGTACAAGAGGAGACGTTTTAGTAATTGACAAAGTTAGCAAAGAGTTTGGTTCAGGAATGCAAAATAGTAGAAATATAGCTGTGAAAATTAAAATCCCAAGTGGGCAACCAGTTTCACAAGAAGTATTATTGGGATCTATTATTGTTGAATCTGAAGCGGTTGCAGATTAAGTTAATGAAAAAGGAAGAATTGGTGGTATATCCATTGAATCTTCCTTTTTAGATTAATTAAAAGAAAGAGGTGAGCTGTCAACATTTCTAAGAACAATCTGAAAGAAATAATAGAGGCGATAAATACACAATAAAATATTCGCTTGTCATGTAAAATATACCCAACTTATACGAATGAAATGACAAAAACGATGAGTTCTAATAAATAGAGATTCTGTGGATATCTCTATTACTCTAATTAAATAGTAATCAATGAATAAATAAAATAATACATAATTCGACATTAAAATTGACATCTCTAAATATTCGGAATAATATAATAATTAAAGTTAGTATAATTAAATATCTATATTGGAAACTATGATGTACATCCTATATATGGGCACCTGGGACGTATGGAGTTGTTGGTGCAACCGGCCTAATTAAATTTGGACATTTTGTCCTAATTAATTAGGCTTTTATTATGAATTGGGGAGGGAAACGGTTAACCAATTTTATCGTTTTCTAAGAAGGAATCCTTCCGATAAGATGCGATTAGTATTTTTATACAGATAAATTTTCTGCTAATAAATTCCTTTTTTTACTTATTGAGTCCTCAATCACCACTTATTTTTAAAATAGTAGTCGTTATGTCTTTGGGGATTGCAGCCTGGATTATAACTGATTTACAGAGAAGATTTATAGAAAATAATAAAATATTAAAAGTGATTGTGTTGACTGAAACAATTGGATTAACTCTGTTACTTATTCCGACAGGTGGAATTTCTAGTCCATTTATGCTATTACAATCCGCAAATACTACAATGAAAGAACTAAGGGCAGCTATTTACAGTCTAAGCTCTGTAAAGAAAGGTGAGCAGCCATTTTAACCGTTTAAAAAGATATTTGAATGATTATTCAGAGTTAAATGACATTAATATAGACTACCAGATAACTGGACTGGAACAATATAGAAGGAATACATGGTTTAGGAACACGAATACAAATCGAAATTCCAATAATAAAAAATCTAAAGGAGCATGAGGTGATTGGATAATGAAAGTAGTTATTGTTGATGATCATCCACTAGTTAGAAGAGGACTAACCTCCATACTTTCGTTAGAAGAATCAATGGAGATTCTTGGGGAAGCAACGAATAGTAGTGAGGCACTAAATCTTTTTAGTACGACTAAACCTGATTTAGCGTTAGTAAATCTCCGATTAGGAAGTGAGTCGGGTTTAGATCTAATAATAAATGCAATTGAACAAGGAGCAACTTGTAAGTTTGTAGTGTTAACATCGTCAATGCAAAAGGAAGACTTTAATCGAGCGAAAGAAATAGGTGTTCAAGGCTATGTATTAAAAGAAGCATTACCTGAAGAGCTCTTGCATGCATTGCAAATTATAAACATAGGACGAAAATATTATGATCCAGGAGTTCTTGATCTGATAATGAAATCAAGCGATTCATTTGAAGAGGATGGACATTTAAAACAATTAACTCCTAAGGAAAAGGAAGTGTTAATTGAAATTGGCAAAGGTCATTCAAATAAAGAAATTTCAAAAATCTTGCATATTACCGAATGCACCGTAAAAAAACATGTGAGTCAAATATTCGCAAAACTTAATCTAACCGATAGGACAAAAGCCGCACTATATGCAAATGCAAAAGGCTTAGTTACGTATGTGGTCCATTAATCGGTAAATACTAAATTAAAATCTGCTTTGAAATTAGTACAATTAGGATTAAGATATTTCAAATATTATTGTATCAAAGTGAAAGAACATTCCCTTTCACTTTGATACAAAAAAGTAGAAGAAAGACTTTAAAGCTATTTACAAAAATAGCATCAGAAAAAGAAAAAATTTGAATCAAAAAAGTTAATGACTTTTATAACAATAAAGGCCACAGCTCAATGAGTTGTGGCCTTTTACTTATATCAAACGACCTTTTTCTTTTCAGGTTGTTTTGCAAGTAGTGAACTTATGATTCCTATAATAGGGAATATGAGTGAAATCCAGATGATTTCCTTATAACCACCGAAAATATCAAAGGCAATACCGAAGGGAAGTGGACCAATGGCTGAGCCAAACACCATTACAGACGTTGCGAGTCCTTGAATACTACCTAGAGCAGCTCGACCAAAGTAACTTGGCCACACATAGGATAACGCGATTCGTTCAAATCCATTGCTGATTCCCCAAACTAAAGCAAAAAGTACGGCCATGAAAATGGTATTGGTTACTTGAAGCATCATTAGGAGGACAATCTCTAAAACAAAAATTCCTGCCAAAATTATATTGACTTTAACTCGGTCCAATAATCTTCCCGCTACAAGTGTCACAGGAAACCCGACAAGGGCCATTCCAGCTAGAACCAATGCCGCGACTCCAGCGCCTAAATCATTTTGATTAAATATGGAAATCAGATGGAATGTGATGGCTGTATTAACAAGCGCAGGGATTCCGACACAAGATAAAATGAACCAAAAAGCTTTTGTGCGGATTGCTTCTTTAAAAGTCCAATCACTTTCGACTTTTTTCGTGAAACTCGGATCATTTTCATGTGCCTTACTTCTAATCGGTGTTATATAGCCATCGGGTTCTAATCCTACTTGCTCTGGTGTATTTCTAACTAAAAAGTAAGCAAGTGGGGTAAAGACGATTAATATGGTAAATCCCCAAAGAATCCATGTGTTTTCCCAACCAATAGAACTAACAAGCCAAACATTTAGCGGTGGGAAAATAGCAGAACTAGCAAATCCACCTATAGCCATATAACTAAGAGCTCTTCCTCTTTTTGTCATAAACCATTGAGGGATTAATGTGTTAGGAATAAGAGTCATAGAGCCTTGTCCAAATAATCGTAACATCAAAATTCCAAAGAACAACATGATTAAATTGTTGACAGTACTATTGAAAAAACAAGCAAGCGCCAACATGATGGAAACAATAACCATCATATTACGTTGACCAAATCTATCAATTAATCTTCCCATGAAAAACATGCAAACAGCTGATACAAGCGTGGCTGCCGAGTAAATCGTTGAAACTTGAGAACGGCTCCAATCGAAATCTCTTATGTATTGATCGATAAATACAGAAATAAAATACGTTTGACCAGGTCCAGAGAAAAAAGCTCCCAGACTCCCGATAAACACAATATACCATCCATAATAAAACGTGGATTTTATCGGTACAGTGTGATTATTACCAAAAAAGTTCAAAATTTTATCAACTCTTTTCATTTTATGACAAGTTAAAGTTATTTAGCGCCCCTAATTATAACGCTGAATATGGTTTTTTGAAACCCGTAATTCTCTTGCTGGGATAGGGGGTAGCCAGTGAACGTGCAGAAAAATCAAATTTCGAATAATAAATAGACGACTCGAAGAAATAAATCTAGAAGTCGAAAAAGAAAATAAACTAACGACCTATTAAAAGTAGGTGGTTAGTTTATTTTTTTATATCGACCTTTTTAGGTGCTTCTTCTAGTGGAAGAGAGTCCACAAAAAATGTCGAATGGAGCCGAAAGTTTTACATATATTTGGAATCATTAAAATGCTACAATTATACTTATTATTACGATAAATATAATAATTTAATGAATATTTTTGGGTTTGAATTGACGGATTTTTTATGGAGAAATGTTAAATTACCAGAAAAGTATTTGTTTATTATGTATTGTAAAGGGAATTGACTCAACAAGTCTAGCTTTAAAAAGTAGAAAATCTAAAAATTCCAATTGATATTAAAAGAATTTAGTTTGTCTAAACTCGTTTTAGTGGATGTTGTGTAAAAGGAGTTTTTGAAAATGTGTGGTTTCACAGGTTTTATTGGGGATACAGATAATGCGTTTGATGTGTTAACAGAAATGATGGAGACAATTGTCCATCGTGGTCCAGATTCTTCCGGAGAGTTTGTTGAAGACGGAGCTGCTCTTGGTTTTAGAAGATTAAGTATTATTGACTTAGAAGCAGGGAGTCAGCCAATTTATAATGAAGATCGATCAATTGTCTTAATTTTCAATGGTGAAATCTATAACTTTATGGAACTCAGAGACGATCTAGTAGCCAAGGGCCATAACTTTCTGACACATACAGATAGTGAAGTGCTTATTCATGGGTACGAAGAATATGGCAAAGATTTGGTAGCGAAACTGCGTGGTATGTTTGCTTTTGTTATCTGGGATCGTAGCGAGAAAAAACTTTTTGCGGCACGTGACATGTTTGGCATTAAACCATTTTATTATGCTCAAATGAATGGGACTCTTTTATTTGGTTCGGAAATAAAAAGTTTTATACCACATCCTCATTTCCAAAAAGAATTTAATGAAAAAGCATTGAAACCATATTTAACTTTCCAGTATCCGGTGTTAAATGAGACGTTCTTTAAGGGCGTTTTTAAATTACCAGCAGCCCATTACATGATCTATGAAAAAGGCAATTTGCAAATAAATCGGTATTGGACGCCACAATTCAAGCCGAGTGACCAGCCATTGGTAAAATTGGTGGATGAAATTGATGACGTGGTTCGGGATTCCGTTATTGCCCATAAAATAAGTGATGTGAAGGTAGGATCCTTCCTGTCGAGTGGTGTAGACTCCAGTTATGTGGCATCCGTTTTGAAACCAGATAAAACATTTACGGTTGGTTTTGGTGATCAAAACTTCTCTGAAATTGATAATGCGAAAGAATTGTCCAATGAATTGGATATTCAAAATATCAGTGAAATTTTGGATCCTGATGCCTGTTTCAGCAAGTTGGCTGAGATTCAATATATGATGGATGAACCACATTCAAATCCATCCATTGTTCCTCTTTATTTTCTAGCCGAACTGGCAAGCAAACATGTTACCGTTGTTCTGTCAGGAGAGGGTGCCGATGAACTATTCGGAGGTTATGCCGATTACGACACAGCTCCTTCATTGAAAAAATACAAAAAAATCCCATTACTTATTAGGAAACAATTGGGCGTCATTGCAAAGCGACTTCCGGAGGTGAAAGGCAAAAGCTTTTTGATTAAGGGTGGACTTCCAGTTGAGGATTGGTTTATTGGACAGGCAAAAATATTCTCAGAAGAAGAAGCGATGAGTATAGTTAAACCTGACTTTAGCAAATCTTTAAAAGTAGAAGAAATTATTAAGCCAATTTATGACCAAGTGAAACAGGAAGATGATTTGACCAAAATGCAATATCTTGATCTTCACTTGTGGCTAGTTGATGATATTCTATTAAAAGCTGACAAAATGAGTATGGCACATTCTATTGAATTGCGCGTACCTTTCCTAGATCGGGAAGTAATGGCCACTGCGGCAAAAATTCCTACTAAATATCGAGTGAATCATATCGATACAAAATATGCTTTTCGATTGGCTGCTGGAAGGTCTCTACCCCAAAAATCGGCCAACCGTAAAAAAATCGGCTTTCCTGTACCCATTCGTCATTGGATCCGCACTGATAAATACTATCAAGAAATCAAGGAGTATTTTACAGGAACTGCTGCGTCAACATTTTTCGACCAGGAAAAAATACTACAACTTCTTGAAGACCATTATCAAGGTAAGACGAATAATGGAAGAAAAGTCTGGACTATTTTCATGTTCTTAATCTGGTACAAAGTATACTTTGAATCAGATTCAATACCTTTTGTTGAAACCAAGTCTCAACAAATTAAACAATTGGTAACAACTTGATAGCAGGGTCCTCGATAGTGGAACATCTGTTGGGTGAGTCTATATTGAGGCAATTGAAAACCGTTGGAATTTTTAAAGGATTATAAATTATGGATATGAACTGTACCTCGAATCAGACTCTTTAACAAAGTGTCAGTGATTCGAAGTGCAGTTTTTTTTATTTTGAATGACTCTGGAAAGAGTTTCCGACACTATAATGCATCGGCATAGTCAAAAGTCTAAAGCTTTAGTGTCGAGCGAAAGCTCAGTTGTAATTATTGGGTGTCACGTTGTAATTATGGAAGGTGACGTTGTAAAAATAGACATCCACGTTGTAAAAATGACGGTTCACGTTGTACTAGTTAAATAATGGAATTCACCTAGTCGTTTATTATGTGAAATTCATTCACGATGTCTATTTACCATAAGTCAAAACATCACAGAAATTCTGGTTTGTCCTAGAGCTTCTTAGTGAATTGTGAAAGAACTTCAGTAAGTGAAGAAAGTAGCATTACTTTTTTAGGAGTTAAGATGATATTGCTGGTTTAACAGGGTGAGCGGTTGGTAAGTTGGAAAAATCTGTATAGTTGAATTATGGAAATTAATGTTGTAATTTATTGCTCTCGTTAAGGGCATCAAAATACTCTGGTAAATTGTTGCAATGTTTCTTCTAATCTGACATTATTAAAAGAGAAACAGAAGTGAATAACCATTCATTAATATGGAGGGGTTGAGAAAATGTATGCGACTTTAGGCAGTATATTCGATCAGACAGTAAGTAAATTTCCGAATAGAGAAGCAATTATTGACTTAAAAAGAGGTCAAAGGTGGACTTATGAAGAGTGGGGAACTGAGGTAAATCGATTGGCCAATGCGCTGATTGATTCAGGTGTCGGAAAAGGTGACCGGGTTTCGACGTTCCTCTTTAATACAAGTGAATTATCCACGACATTATTTGCCTGTGCAAAAATCGGAGCCATTTTCAATCCAATTAATTTTCGCCTAAAATCAGAAGAACTGGCTTATATTTTAAAGGATGCAAGTCCAAAAATTGTCCTGTTTGAAGAACAATTAAAAGACCAGGTTACTTCGATTCAGTCGGAATTTGCCACTACTCAATTTTGGTTTATTAATGATAATAAGCCGAATTACGCTAAAAGCTACCATGAACAAGTAGAAAAAGCACAGGCGACGCAGCCTACTGTTGAAGTAGATGAAATGGATACCTATGCCATTATGTATACGAGCGGGACAACAGGACGACCTAAGGGAGTTATTCATCGCCATAGAGATATGACCGAACAAAGTCTTATCTGTATTGCTTTATTAAATTACACTAAAAATGATATAGGGCTTGTCACGGCTCCTATGTTTCATTGTGCTGAATTGCATTGTTGTGTCATTCCTCGTGTTCATGCTGGGGCAACGAATATCATTATGCATCAATTCAATCCGCTAACTGCATTAGAAACGATTGAAAAGGAAAAAGTTACCGTCATGTTCGCGGTTCCGACCATGTGGAGCATGATGGCGGAGCTTGAGGGGGCTGCGTCCAAAGTTGGAACGTTGCAGCGCGGCTTATACGGAGCTGCACCAATGGCTCCTGTCCTGGTAATGAAAGTAAAAGATATTTTAGGAATTAATTTAATTCAAGCATACGGTCAAACAGAAATGGGACCAGCCATTACATTTCTTGCTGAAGATGAACAGCTGACAAAAGTGGGATCTGCGGGAAAACCTGCATATAATCATGAAATTCGAATTGTTATGCCTAATGAAAACGGTCCTTCTGAGCCGGACAATATATTAAAACCCGGAGAAGTCGGTGAAATCATTGTCAAAGGACCTTGCATGATGGCAGGCTATTTTAATCTCCAGGATGCAACTGAAAAAGCTTTGTATAAAGGTTGGTATCACTCTAGCGATCTCGGATTCATGGATGAAGATGGCTATTTGTATGTGGCGGATAGAGTGGATGATATGATCATCAGCGGTGGCGAAAACATTTACCCGAGAGAAGTGGAAGATGTGCTACACGAACATGAATCGGTTCAGGATGTAGCCGTTTTGGGGATTCCCGACGAGAAATGGGGAGAATCCGTGCTTGCGTTTATTGTCACGAAAGATCCGACACTTACTATAGAAGAACTTGAACAATTCTGTAAAGGGAACACTAAATTAGCAGGTTATAAACGTCCAAGAAGTTATAAATTTGTAGAGGAACTTCCTCGCAATGCAAGTGGTAAAATTCAAAAGTTCCTGTTAAGGGAACAAAGAGTAGAAAGCGCCAACCACTAAACTCTCGACTATAGCTGAAATGCGCTAGTAGGATTTTGTGTTCAATAATTATTAATAAAGAGAGGAAGTTAATAATGGAAATGAAACCACTAGAAGAAACAATTATAGGCTTATTAGGCATTGAATTTGGGGAAGTGACTGAGAATCGTGTTACTGCGACGATGCCGGTTAACGCGTCAACGCATCAGATTTTTGGCCAGCTTCATGGAGGAGCATCGGTTGTATTAGCGGAATCGGTAGCCAGTGTTGGAAGTTTGAATTTAATTGATCAAGAAAAAGAAACAGCTGTTGGACTAGAAATTAATGCAAATCATATCCGTGGCAAAAAGGATGGAATCGTCACGGCTATAGGAACACCACTACATAAAGGACGTACAACTATGGTGTGGGAAATTAAAATTGTCGATGAAGAAGAAAAGTTGATTTGTGTGTCTAGATGCACTGTGGCAATTGTGAAATTGAAATGATTCTATAATACATGAATTCATAAACTACCATGACATTTAATGTTGTGGTAGTTTTTTATGGATAAAAACCAGTTTCATAGGAGCTGAACATTGGTCGTAACCATAGGAGAAAAAGGTGCCCACAGCAACTCTATGTAGAGTCATAAGTGAGAAGATGTACAAAAATAGTAATATTCAATACTTTCCTAATTGCAAGAAAATATCTTGTTTCATAGAATGAATACGGTTATAATTACAAAATGATGAATTTTTATACAATATTAAGTGGGGGCGAAAGATATGATTACATCAACTTGGAATTGGCTTTGGGACAAGCATTACCAGGCGAAAGACACCATCAAGTTTTTTGCAAAGCCAGGTTCCGCAATATCTAGAGATAGAGATCGTGCAGAAGACGCAGGATCATATGATGAACGTAATAAGAAAAGGAGTTACAATACACCGCAATTGATAGGGTTATTTTTAGGACCGTTATTGTTTGTATTAACTTTGCTGTTCTTTAATCCAGATGGTTTACCACCAGAGGCAAAAGCCATTCTAGCGAGTACACTGTGGATTGCGACTTGGTGGATTACTGAAGCGATTCCTATTCCGGTTACTTCACTGTTGCCGATTATATTATTTCCGATTTCAAATGGACTAGATGTAGGGGCGACAACTTCGGCTTACGGAAATGATACGATTTTCTTGTTCATGGGTGGGTTTATGATTGCATTAACAATGGAAAAGTGGAATCTACATAAAAGAATTGCGTTGACGATTATCTCACTTATTGGAACGAACACAGAGCGAATTATTCTTGGCTTCATGATTGCTACTGGATTTTTATCGATGTGGATTTCCAATACTGCAACAGCCATGATGATGGTACCAATTGGCTTGGCTATCATTTATCAAGTACAAGATGCACTAAAAGATGATGATTCGATCGATACTTCCAAAGAAAACTTCGGTTTTGGTAAAGCTCTGATGCTCGGGATTGCATACTCTGCGTCTCTTGGAGGCATAGCGACATTGATCGGAACACCACCGAATACGCTTCTAGCTGGTGCAGTCAATGAAATTTACGGCATTGAAATTACGTTTGCACAGTGGATGCTTTTCGGAGTTCCATTCGCTTGGATTTTTATATTTATTGCTTGGTACTATTTAATAAAAGTAGCATATCCACAGAAAATGAAACAGCTTCCTGGTGGAAACACTGTAATTCAAGAAGAGAAAACGAATTTGGGCAAGGCTTCGTATGAAGAAAAAGTAATTTTCATCGTGTTTGTATTGGCGGCACTTGCGTGGATTACGCGGTCGTTCCTGCTAGTACAATTCATTCCAAATTTGAATGATGCGATGGTCGGCTTAATTGCAGCAATCATCTTGTTCATCATACCTTCGAAAAATAGAAAAGGGGATCACTTGCTCGATTGGGCAACTGCGGTAAAATTACCGTGGGGAATCTTGCTATTATTCGGAGGTGGACTCGCTATTGCAGCTGGTTTTACAAGTTCAGGACTATCAGACTGGATCGGTGGACAATTAACAGGTCTACAAGGCGTAAGTGTATTGTTAGTGGTTTTAGTTGTAGCAGCACTTGTGTTATTCCTAACTGAAATTACATCTAATACTGCAACAGCTTCAATGATGTTCCCGATTATGGCATCACTTGCTGTAGCACTTAGTATCCACCCGTATGCATTATTGGTGACAGCTGCGGTAGCAGCCTCTTGTGCATTTATGCTGCCAGTCGCAACGCCACCGAACGCGGTCGTATTCGGTTCAGGTTACTTGCGTATTGCAGACATGGCAAGAGCTGGTTTAGCACTCAATGTATTTGGTATTTTCTTTGTCGGGTTGGCAGTATTCTACTTCTTGCCACTCGTATGGGGAATTGACTTGATGTCGATACCGGACAAGTTTACTAAATAACGAATATAGGAAGCCGGCTCAACGAATTGTTGAGTCGGCATTTTTATCGTCATTTGATCTACTAAGTTTTCCTGGTCGCTTTGGACGGCAAATTTACTGCATCATAATATAAATAATGAAAGACAAGTCTAAGTAACTATTTCACTAAGCTCTTGTCTCTTTTCCTATAGGGGCAACTTTGGGGAGGATTGCTTTGATTTTGGTTTACTAGAGAATGACACTTACTGTATAAAAAATAATCGTCCAAAATACATTTTCGACCTATTTCTGCAAGTTTTAAAGTATCTGCAATTCCGCAATCGTGGAATGAGGGGTTTTGCCACTCTGTAACTTGTCTTTCATCGTTAAAAAGCTATGGCTCAAATGTCGAGCGATAGCTCAGTTGTAATTAATAGCTGTCACGTTGTAATTATGGATGTTGACGTTGTAAAAATTGGCCTCAACGTTGTAAAAATCATGATTCACGTTGTAATAGTGAAATTTTGGAAGTTTATTATTCGATTATCATGTGAAATTCAACAACACTGTCATGATTTCCATTATCCGAAAGTCACTGATAAGGCTGTCGGCTAGTCCGACAGCTCCATACAAGTTTATCCGTTTGACTGTAATAGAAATGTGACAAACATGAAGAGCTAAATGGCCCGCCAGTTGGTGCCTGGCGGGTATTGTTGAGAGGGAAGTGAACTCTTAGTCTAATGAGTTTCAATTTACTCATAATGACAAGTTTTCGGCTCGAGTTATTGGGAAATATAGTGTGAACGGGAATAAAACGTGTTTGAACGGGATTAAATCATTTTGAATTGGAATAAACTGCGTTCGAACGGGATTATTACAGGTTAGAACAGGAATAAAACCAAATGAACAGGAATAAACATAGTGACCGAAAAAACATTCCCCGCATATGTATCGAGTGAACTGTTTGAAAAGGACAAGCTAGTAATTAAAGTTGACTCAACATCAACTACATTTATGCTAAAATAAGAAAAATACGAATGCAATTAAAATGAAACTTCAAGAATTATTTTATTTCCGAGAAAGGGGACATCCAATATGACTGAACTTTTTTTAACGATGCTAGAACGTATTGGAATTATTGTGATGATCGCCTTCGTGTTAACTCGACTTCCATTTTTTAGGCAAATGATTTATCAAGATAAATTTGGACGTAAGCAGCAGTTTGCTGCTATTTTATTTTTTGGGTTTTTTGGGATTATCGGTACGTATACAGGAGTTTCTCTTGACATAAATACTCAGGAATTTGACCGCTGGACAGGGGCGCTGGGATTAAGCAATGATGAAGCGATTGCTAACACACGTGTTATTGGCGTGGTGATAGCAGGATTGCTTGGCGGCTATAAAGTTGGAATTGGCGCTGGGCTTATTGCTGGCATACATCGCTTTACTCTAGGAGGATATACAGCGCTTGCATGTGGACTTGCAGCCATTATTGCTGGTATTCTCTCTGGTGCATTTCATCGTAAGGACAGTAGAAACAAAATAAGCAATGCCTTTTTCATTGGAGCTGCTGCAGAGACAATTCAGATGCTAATTATTTTATTGGTGGCTAAACCATACGAAAAAGCGCTCACACTCATTGAAGTTATTGGGATTCCTATGATTCTTGCAAATGGAGTGGGATGTGCGCTTTTTCTACTTATCATTAAAAGTGTTTTTAATGAGGAAGAAAAAGCGGGTGCTCTGCAAGCTCAGAAAACACTGAGAATTGCTGATCAGACTCTTGTTCATTTGAGGAAAGGAATGGACGTTGAATCTGCTGAGGCTGTTTGTCGAATTTTACATAAGGAAATAGAATCAAGCGCAGTTGCGATGACAAGCCAAGTAAGCATATTGGCTCATATAGGAATTGGGGATGACCATCATCGAGCGAATGCACCAATTCAGAGTGAATTAACATGGGAATCCATTCAAAAAGGTGAGCTTATCGTTTCGCACAATCGTTCGATTCGTTGCTTAAATGAAAATTGTCCACTTGGTACCGCAGTCATTGCTCCATTAAAACAGCGTGGTGAAACAATAGGAACGTTGAAATTTTACTTTACTTCAGAAAAAAAGGTTACGAACGTCACCTTAGAACTCATTTCTGGCCTTAGTATGCTTCTAAGTACACAACTAGAAATTGCGGAAGCTGATAAGGCCTACCAGCTCGCAAAGGAAGCTGAAATTAAAGCGCTGCAGGCACAAATTAGTCCACATTTTCTATTTAATACATTAAATACAATTGTCTCTCTCGTAAGAATTGAACCAGTAAAGGCGAGAAAGTTACTCATTTCACTCTCTCACTTTTTACGACAAAACCTCACTGTTACAACCGAGACATTGACTACACTTGAGCAAGAGTTAAAGCACGTCAAAGCTTATCTAGAGATCGAAGAAGTCCGTTATGTTAATAGGCTCGTTGTGGAATACAACATAGATGAAAATGTTTTATTAGAAAATATTCCTCCTCTTACTCTGCAACCGATTGTTGAAAATGCAGTCAAACATGGAATTAAAAATAAAAGCAACAACTGTTTGATTAAAATCAGCATACAAAAGAAGGATGCACTTACGGTTGTATCTATCGAAGATAATGGGCAGGGTATAAGTCCGGAACGCATTAAGCTTTTAGGTGTGCAACAAGCAGTTTCAGATAATGGAACAGGAATAGGACTTTATAATGTAAATAGAAGATTAACCATTATGTTTGGTGTGAAAAGTGCTCTTCGTTTTGAGAGCAAACAAAATGAAGGCACAAAAGTATCATTTATTCTGGGGTAAAGGGGGAAGGAACATGGGAAAACTGATTCGTGTTTTGGTTGTGGATGATGAACATTATAGCCGCGATGAGCTCAAGCATTTATTAGGAGAGTATCCATCAGTGCAGATTGTTGGGGAAGCTGATTCTGGTGAAGATGCCATTGTAAAAACACTACAATATCAGCCCGATGTTATTTTTCTAGATGTAGAAATGCCCAAAATGAACGGTATGGAAGTAGCAAGAGCATTAATGGAATTTAAAAAAAGTCCATTAGTGGTGTTTGCAACAGCTTATCCCCAGTTTGCAGTCGAAGCATTTCGCTATGGAGCAATTGATTATTTATTGAAACCGTTTGATGAAGAACAATTGCAACAGACCATTCAGCGAATTGAAAAATTACTCACACCGCCTAATGATATTGAGGTCACTAAACCGCTGGGGAAATTAGCAGTTGAGGTAGATGGAGAAATTTTTTATATAGAACCTAAGGAAATCATTTATATATATCGGGATGAAAAAGTATCGAAAATTATTTCAACTTCACAAGAGTTTGAAGTACGAACACCCTTAAAGGAGTTGGAAAGTCGTTTACTCCCTTTCTCTTTTTTTCGAATCCACAAGAGTTTCCTCGTAAATTTAACTTTTGTTACGCGTTTAACTCCATGGTTTAATGGTGCGTACCAACTTGAAATAGAAGGCAGGGAGGAAATGCTCTCTGTTAGTCGTAATTATGTGAAGACACTTAGAGGGCGTCTTGAAATATAGAATTACCTTGAGAAGTCATTACTAGACAAATAAGAAAAGAGTTAGGAGAGTTTTCCTAACTCTTTTTTATTAAGCCGAAATGATTCTTAAGTGGTTAATTCATCATGCAATCAATCATACTATTTTAATATTCTGATATAATGCGCGCTTGTCAATCATCCATACATACGTCTTAACCTTGGAAATGACATGTTACACCTCAAAACACCTATTTAGCTCGTTCACCACCTAAAATAAATGAAAGCGTGTTCACATATTTATAAGGGGGAGTTTTATGTATACATTTCTTGGAGGTATAATTCTATTAATCATAGGTTACTTCACGTATGGTAAATTTGTAGAAAAGATGTTTGGTGTAAAAGAGGATCGGACAACACCTGCCTATGTTAATAAAGATGATGTGGACTATGTACCAATGTCCACCAAAAAGAACGCATTAATTCAGTTGTTAAATATTGCTGGTGTTGGGCCGATTTTTGGACCAATCATGGGCGCACTTTATGGACCAGTCGCATTTATTTGGATTGTGTTCGGTGCAATTTTTGCAGGAGCGGTGCATGATTACTTAACTGGAATGATTTCAATCCGTAATCGTGGAGCACATCTTCCTGAACTAGCAGGTAAATTTTTAGGGAAAATAATGAAACATGTCGTAAACGTATTCGCTATTTTACTTCTTCTATTAGTAGGAACTGTATTTGTATCATCTCCAGCAACTTTAATCTATAACTTAATGGATGGCTGGATGGCGATGGGTGCGATAGTTGCTGTAATATTCATGTACTACATATTGGCAACATTACTACCAATTGATAAAATTATCGGACGATTCTACCCAATTTTTGGCGCATTGCTGATTATTAGTGCAGTGGGTGTCTTGGTTCAACTGGTGCTTACTGGTGCTCCAATTCCAGAGTTAACATTTAAGAATATGCATCCTGATAATCTTCCAATTTTTCCACTCTTATTCTTGACGATTTCTTGTGGGGCTTTATCTGGATTCCATGCAACGCAAACTCCTATCATTTCTCGTACAACTCAAAGCGAGAAACAAGGCCGAAAAATTTTCTATGGAATGATGATTGCAGAAGGGGTTATCGCTATGATCTGGGCGGCAGCTGCTATGAGTCTTTTCAACGGCTATGACGGATTAAACGATATGCTTGCAAACGGCGGACCAGCTGCAATTGTAAGTGAAGCTTCTATCTTATTGCTAGGTTCAATTGGGGGCACATTAGCTATAATTGGTGTCATCATTTTACCGATTACTTCAGGAGATACGGCTTTCCGTAGCGCTCGAATGATTATCGCAGATTATTTCAACCTTGCACAAAAGAAAATGACGAGTCGCTTGTGGATAGCACTACCACTATTCGTGCTATCTTTTGCACTTACGAAAATTGACTTCACATTATTATGGAGATATTTCTCTTGGGCAAACCAATCCACAGCCGCTATTGCTTTGTGGGTCGGAGCTATGTACTTGTTCATCGCTAAGAAAAATTATTGGATTGCCATGATACCAGCTATATTTATAACAATGGCAACAACCACATACATCATAAATGCTCCAATTGGTTTTGGTTTATCACTAAATGCGGCCTATATTGGTGCAACCATCATTACTCTAATCATTATCGTTTTATTCTTTAATGCAGCTAAGAAGAATCGAGCTGCTAATATCCCTCTTGAAGAAGATATTTCTAAATGGAGTGATTCAAAGTAATGGGATGCTGTAGTCCCAATTATCGTAAAACTGTCAATGATCAAGAGGAAAAGGTTAATGAAAAAGGGAGGGATACTCCTCCCTTATTTATGAAAATTGGTCTAACCCTTGTAATTATAGGTGGTATTTTATTGGCAATCGTACTCAAGTGAATAGCAAAAATCCCCAGTAACCAAAATGGTACTGGGGATTTTTTTATATAATGAGTTAAGTCGAACGCAGTAGTATCAGCGTCTTTTATTATAAACGTTAAGAATATCATCGGGCATCCAAAGCCGGAAACTCAGTCGAAATTGTATGGAAAAACACTTTTTAAGCTAGTACTTCCTTAAAAGTACCGAGTGTGAATGTGTCCGGTTTTTCTATTTAAAAGTAAATATAAATATTCCGAGGACAAATTAGTAAATAAAATGTAGTAGGTAAATATAGGTTTATTGAATCCCACAATTCAGAAGATTCATTATTTTCTATAGAGAATTAAGAAAAGTTGTATTATAATAAAGTGGATATTCGTGTAAACGGTTACAAAATAATAATCATATATGGGAGGGGAAACTATGGAACTCGTTCTCAAACAAAGACAAGAACTTAATCTAATAATGACAATCGAGTTAAGACAATCCATTGAACTATTACAATACACCACTTATGAACTGTACCAATTTATAAGAGAACAAGAGTTGGAAAATCCCTTAATTGATTTAGTAGAACAAAAGAATGGTTCCTTGTATGAAGAAAAATCTAATGGAAAGGTGAAGTCAATCAGTCCCACTAAAATGACAGTGGATTTAGTATCAAGTAAAGATATGAGTATGAGAGATAAGTTATTAGAACAAGCCAATTTGTTATTTAAGGCTGTTCAAGACCAAAAATTAATTAGATTTATAATTCATAATCTTGACGATAATGGCTATTTATATCTCAATCAAAATGAACCATTTCCTTATGGAGAGTTTGAAGAAAGTGAAATTGACAGAGGAATTCAGCTTCTTCAACAAGTTGGTCCCACTGGGATAGGCGCGAGGGATTTGAAGGAATGTTTACTATTGCAAATTACAATTGATTTTCCAAAAGAAAAATTAGCTGAATGTCTAATTCAGAATTATTTGGATCTTTTAGCGAATAAAAAATGGAATGATATAGCTGCACGCATGAATATAACTATGACCCAGGTAAAAGATATTAACGACTTTATTCTGACTCTTAATCCTAGACCATGTTCTAGCATTTCAGACTTCTCAATAGAATATTTGAATCCTGATATTATTGTCGAGATTAAAGAATCGGAGATTTCTTTTTATTTGAATGATAGTTACTTGCCTAAAATTGATTTTAATAATGAGTATACAAGTTTGTTAAATACTAAAGATGAGACATCAAAGTATATTAATGATAAATATACTAGTTACCAATGGTTGTTAAGTAGTATAGAACAGCGACGTCAAACGATAATGAAAATAGTGAAGGTCATTATTAATAAACAAGAAAGCTTTTTTAAAGACGGATTTATGTCACTTGAACCATTAACTTTAAAAGAAGTCGCGGAAGAAATAGAAATGCACGAGTCTACTGTAAGTAGAGCTACTATGAATAAAGTTATTCAAACACCAAAAGGAACTTTTAACCTTAAGATGTTCTTTACGTCAAAGTTAGAAACCGTAGACGGAAATTCCGTATCTCAAACGAAGGTAAAGAGGCTCTTAGAAACTTATATTGCGAAAGAAAATAAATTCAAACCGTTGTCAGATCAAAAAATAGCAAGTTATTTTAATAGTGAAAAAGGAATTACCATTTCTAGACGTACGATTAGTAAGTATCGAGAAGAACTAAAAATCCCCTCTTCAAGTAACAGAAAAGAGATAAAAGTATGAAGTGTATAAATAAGATAAAAATAAGAAAACACCCCTAGTGCCGACTGTAGATTTAGCGGCTACTCAGGAGGTGTTTTCTTTTGGTGAAAATATAACATTCAACAATCATCAAATAAACGGATCTTTGAATTAATCTCGAGAAGAAGTACTGCTATAAATTGCGAAATATATTACTCATCAACTTTTACCCCATTCTTATCAATAGACGTAAAAATAAATTACTTTTTAGCATGTGAATTTGTAAAGAAGTTAAAAAAATGAGTAAAATTTTTTTACAAATAGACAACATTGAATTTGGATGTTTCATAAGTACGATTGGCTGTTATCGAGTCCTGCAGTGTTTTATTGATTTTTAAAAAGTGGCACAATTCTTGCAAAGTAATTTATAAAATGATTATTAAATAAAGGGGAGTAATATTTATGACAACTACATTTCATCCGTTACTAAAGGGAGCAATAGAGTTACATGTTCATAGTGCACCGAGCTTATTTCCAAGAAAACAAACAGATTGGGAGTTAATAGAAGATGTGAAAAAAGCACAAATGGCAGGTGTAGTATTAAAGGCTCATGAAGCTCAAACTGTTGATAGAGCCACATTAATTCGTGGAAAAGAACCAGAGCTTCATGTATATGGTGGTTTAGTCTGTAATCATTTTACAGGAGGTCTTTCTCCTGCAACCGTAGATACCGCAATTCGTTTAGGAGCAAAAGTAATTTGGATGCCAACCTTTTCATCAGAAGAGCATCAACGCTACTTTGGGAAAAAGAAAACTAATTTTTTTAATAGTGAGAAAAATCTTTCTCACAGTTATGGTTTAGAAATTTGGGATGACAACAAAAAGATTTTATCAGAAGTCCATGAAATATTAGAGTTAATTGCTGAAGCGAATATAGTTCTTGCGACAGGTCATTTAGCACCAGCAGAAGTCTCCGTATTAGTTGATGCGGCCATTGAACATAAGGTCGAAAAAATATTGATTCAACATACAGATCTTGGTATTGCTCGTATTCCCCATAAGTTAGAATTTGAATTAATAAGAAAAGGATGTATTCTTGAAAAATGTTATTTAGCCTGTAGTGATGACTTTAATGATATAAAAAAAGAAGAAATGGCACAATCCATTAAAGCTTTAGACGCAAATTCATGTGTCATGGTAACAGACTATGGGCAGAGCCACAATATTCCGCCTATTGAAGCACTAAGTCAATTCATTGATGACATGCTTCGTGGAGGTTTGTCTGATAAAGAGATTACAAAAATGATTGTAGATAATCCAAAACAGTTATTAGGGTTGTAAGAGTCAGTAAGGATAAATGAAGTAAACTCAATTAAATTATTGTTATAGAGGGGGTTTGTTGTGAACGAGATAAATAATACATTTAAAGCTTCCTGTATTCAATTTAATCCAATCTTAAATGAGCGAGAGAAAAATATAGAGGCATTACTTAACGTTGTAATTGAAGCTGCTCAAAACGAGGCAAAGCTTATTATTACACCGGAAATGGCTACAACCGGATATTACTATAAAAATCGCGAGGCTATTTCGCCGTTTGTTGATACTATACCTGGAAGAACAACGGCTCGTTTTGAAGAAATTGCAAAGAGTTTTCATACTTATATTGTAATAGGTATGCCGGAGATTGATAAGGAAACCGAACTATATTATAATTCAGCAGCTCTAATTGGTCCATATGGTTATATTGGAAAATATCGAAAGGTTCACTTATGGGAGAGTGAAGCCCATTGGTCAGCTTTAGGAGACTTAGGAGTTCCTGTTTTTGAGACGGAAATTGGGAATATTGCCATTAATATATGTATGGACTCAATTTTTTTTGAATCATCAAGATTAGCAGCTGTTCAAGGAGCTAATATTCTTGCATTTCCAACAAATTCAAGTGCCCAATCTGTCTTTCTCCTTCAAGCAAGAGCTGAGACAAACGGACTGTACGTGTTAAGCGCAAATCGTTCAAATAGTGAAAAAGGATTTCATATGATTGGAGCTAGCGCAATCTGGTCGCCTCTTGGAGAAAAATTAGAAGAGTCACCCCACGTAACCTCATTAGAACAGCCGATAGATGAGCCAACCATTATTTATAGCATCATTGACAAAGCCCTATATCAAAATGCTGGAAAGGCAAGACTGCAGGAGAGAAAACCAGATTGTTATAAAGAGATAATGCAATATATTGCGCCGTGGGACTTTACCAAGAGTAAGGAAAAGCATAAAATCACAGCTGCCATTCTACAGTGCGAATCGATTAATATGAGTAAGGAAGAAAATTTCAGCAAACATAAACGATTGGTTCATGAAGCAATTATTCAATCGAAAGTAAAGGAACAGCCACTTCTTTTAGCTGTATTACCAGAGCTAGTGACAACTGGTTCTTTGGAAACGTATTCAATTGAAAAAATAAGGGATTTAGCAGAACAAGTAAATAGTGACTTTATGAAGCAATATCAACAATTAGCGAAAGATGAGCAAGTTTACCTTGTGTTAGGTTTTTTGGAAAAAGATTCAGGCCATCTATATAACTCCTCAATCCTTATTAACGATTATGGCGATGTCTTAGGACTTTATCGTAAGATGCATTTAACCAAAGATGAAAAAAGATGGGCCACTGCTGGTAGTAAACTAGAAGTATTTGAAACGGAAAAATTAGGTCGGGTTGGGTTATTAATTGGTTATGATGCTGCTTTTCCTGAGGCATCTCGAATTTTAGCAATTAAACGTGCTGATACTATTATCATCCCGTCTAACTGGTCAGGAGAGTTTGGAAGATCTTTAGAAATGAATAAAAACATTTCATTAAATTTATATCCAGAAGGAGCTCTTTCAACATGGGACTCCATTGCACTTAGCTCTCAAGCGTATATGATTGTAGCTAATTCCATTAACACAAATCAATTAGTTGGGGGAAGAAGTGGACTCTATACCATTGATCCATTATACGGATTAGATCAACCTGTGATAGCTTCGACAAATATGGAAGAAATTATTATTGTGAATTATGAAACGCTACATTTAGATTGGTGGTTTAACCAAGAAAAATTAATAACACTGCGTCAAACCAAAGAGTATAAACCTCTTGTGATATAAAATTTACTCGGGTAAAAGTGTATAATGGGTAAAGATATTAGGAAATCCTGGAGCTATGTAGGATTTCCTTTTTCTTAATCATTTTACATTTGTAATTGAATGCTAATATAACTCTCTGTCCATATTGGAGTGAAGATAATGAATCAATTTTTTCGTTCAAAGTTAACTAAAAGATATTTGATTATCTCATTGTTCGTCACCTTTTGTGCGTTAGCCTTACTATATTTTATAACGATTCAGGTAATGAATAATTCTGTGCGAGAAGAAATGGATTATCGTAATCAAACGATGGCGAAGACAGTAGGAAAGAATACCAACTATATTTTTTCTAACATGATCAATGATTTAAGATTAATTTCAGAATATACCTTGAAGATCCAGAATAAAGAATATGTTGATTTAGAAGAAGTAGAAAAAATTATTTCACGGAACCCTTTAATCCTGCATAGTCAAATTGTTGATAATCAAGGAAATACATTATTTACGATTCCAAATGTTCATGTATCAGGTTCCGAGAAAATAATTGAATTTATTGACAGAGTCTCTTGGAGTGAAACATTTTATTTATCGAATATATTTGCTCTTGATAATGGGAAAAAAGTTATTGCTGTTTCTTATCCTATTATCGATAGTAAAAAGAATGTTCAAGGTGGAGTTATTGCATATGTTAATTTAGCTGTATTGTCTCAGCATTTAAATCAAGTGAAAATTGGGGACAGAGGAGTAAACGCACTTATAGATCGTAATGGTGTTTTGATTAGTCATAGCGATGCATCGTATATAGGAACGAGTCTTGCGGATCATCCAATTGGAAATTATTTAAATAATAGTAAATCAGGAATTTGGGAAGGGTTACTATTTAAAGAATATATGGTGTTTGCATATCAGCCAATGCAATTAGGGAGTTATGGTGTGATTGTAGGAGAACCATTGGAACAAGCACTGGCCTCAACGGCAGATGTACAAGGATTATTATTGAAAGGATTTTTAACAGTTTTAATTTTAACGCTTATTTTTACCATCTTTGCTACATCAAGGATTGTAAAACCAATAAGATTTCTAACAAAACAAACTAGAGAGTACAAAGAAGGAAAGCGCTCTAGTTTTCAAAAAGTAAAGACTGGAGACGAATTAGAAGACTTATCTGTGATCATGGATGAAATGGCTACAGAATTATCCAATAAAGAAAAAAGACTGTTCAATATATTAGAATCGATACCTTATGCAGTAATAACAACTGATAAAAAGGGGAATATAGAAACGTTTAATAAAGGTGCAGAACAACTAACTCTCTTTAATCATAACGAAGTGATTGGTAAAAAGATCACTGATCTTCCAATTAAAAAGTCAAAAAAAGAATTTCTATCATGGCAAACGTTACAAGAAGGTAAGAAGTTTAACGAGGTAGAAAATGATATTTTCGATAAAGATGGAATAAAACATGTTGTTCGCATTTATTCAGCTTTGTTTTATGATGACAAGAAGCATAATATTGGTGCCATTCTTATTTTAAGAGATGTTAGTGAAGTTAAAAAATTAGAGGGATATTTAAAACAGTCAGAGAGGATGGCATCACTTGGTCAGTTAACAGCGGGAATTGCCCATGAAATTAAAAATCCTTTGAGTATCATTATTGCTGCATCAGATGCCATTGAACTTGAATTAAAAGAAGATAAATTGGATACTCAACTTATCCAGGAAATGACGAATGACATCATCGAAACGTCTGATCGTATGAATAACTTACTCACTGATTTCCTTAAAATGTCCAAAGGTGAAAATGAAAATAATAAAACATATGTTAATGTGAATGTGCTAATCAATGAGTTACTTTCATTATTAAGGAAAAAACTAGATGATCAACAAATCACGGTTCAGCAAAACTATGCTAATCAAGTTATAGATGTCCTAGCAATTGAAAACCAATTAAATCAAGTATTTTTAAATATCATTATCAATAGCATTCAAGCCATGGAAGATGGTGGTGTTTTAACAATAACAGTAAAAGAGACTAATGAAGATTGGAAAATAGAGTTTAGCGATACTGGTAAAGGGATTCCAAAGTCAGATATCAACTGGATTTTCAACCCTTTTTATACGACTAAAAAAGAAGGAACAGGCTTAGGGTTGTCCATTGCCTATGAAATCATTTCTCATCATAATGGGATAATAGAAGCTACAAGTTCGATTGACGAGGGAACGACCATATGTGTTCGTTTGCCGAAGCTGAAAGGGAGGGTCCTTGATGAATAGCATATTAATTGTTGATGACGAGTCCAAGCTATTAAAAATTTTCCAATCTTCACTAACGAAAAAGAATTATACGATATATACAGCGGCTAATGGTCAGGAAGCCCGACGAAAAATAAATGAACAGGATGATATATCTATTGTTTTCCTAGACTTAAAACTTCCTGATTGTTCCGGATTAGATTTATTGCAGGAATTTGTTTCTGTATATCCAACTAAGATATTTATTATGATGACTGCTTATGGGAATATTGAAAATGCTGTTATAGCAATGAAGACGGGTGCATTTGACTACATTGTTAAGCCAGTGAAACTCCATGAAATTATTGTTGTTATTGAGAAAGCAATAGAGTGGTTAAAAGTAAAACAAGAAAATCACATATTAAAGGAAAGATTAAAGAGATCTGAAACGAATGGGGAATTATTAGGAACAAGTAAAGTAATGAAACAAATTCTTCTTCTTATTGAACGAGTGTCCAATACAAATGCAAATGTGTTGTTAGAAGGTGAAAGTGGAACAGGAAAAAGTATGATTGCTGAAGCAATGCATAAATTAAGTGATCGCAGTCATGCCCCGTTTATCCCCGTCAACTGCGCTTCTATCCCAGAACAATTATTAGAGAGTGAACTATTTGGACATGAAAAGGGTTCGTTTACTGGGGCCGTCTCAGCAAGGAAAGGGAAATTTGTTGCGGCTAATGGGGGGACTATTTTTCTTGATGAAATTGGGGAAATTACACCAGCGTTCCAAGCGAAACTCTTACAGGTAACTCAAAATAAAACGTTTATCCCTGTTGGAAGTGATTCCATAAAGCAAGTAGAAGTTAGGATTATTACTGCGACCAATCGAAACTTGAAAAAAATGGTGGAAGAAGGAAAGTTTCGAGAGGATTTATTTTATCGCCTAAATATTGTTGATATTTACATACCACCTTTGAGAGAAAGGAAAGACGATATTCCTTTACTTGTTAAAAAATTCTTGGACAAACATCGAAAAAAATATGAACGTGACTATCAAATCTCTGGCGAGTTGATGAGAATTTTAACAAACTATCAGTGGCCAGGGAATGTTCGGGAGTTGGAAAATGCTATCGAGCGTGCAGTTGTTTTAGCTCAAGATCAGCAATTATCAATCCATGATTTTCATAGAGAAATTAGAGAAGTGAATTACGAACCAAGTGTTGAAACAAACCTTCAAGAAAGTGGGAAATCGTTACCTGAACAAATGGAAGATATTGAAAAGAAACTTATCTTAAAAGCATTAGATGATGCGTTAGGCCAACAATCTGTTGCTGCAAGGAAACTAGGAATATCAAGGCAAAGCTTATTATATAAAATGAATAAATTTTTCAACCTAATATAAATAGCAGGGGGGCTGAGCATAAAAGTTATTTAAAATGACTTTTATGTTCAGTCCTCTTTTCATATTAAAGTGGCTCTGATATTTCCTCTACTAGGAAAGAAAATAGCTGGCTTTTTCAAAAGACAGTTGGAAAATTTGATCTCCAGGTTGACGCAGGAGGCCTGCAGGTTGTACAAAATTTGGAGGATAACCATAAGTGCTCTCAAAACAGCAAATGGACGGCCAAAGCCATCAATTAATTTCAATGAAATTTCTGGTGAGCGATTGCTCGCCAAAAATGTGGTGTTATAGTGAGGAAATTCACGCTCCAATTTTTAATATCAAAAATATGGTATAAATATTGCGACTTTCAGATGCTAGAGTTTCTGAAAAACTCTTAATTAATCAAGAAGCATATCAAATTTAAGGGATCAAGATGTTTTTGAGTTCTCCGGAGAAGGGAAGAAAAATAGTTACTTTTTCAGTGGCCACAGAAAAACATGTCGTTGTTCTCCACCTGTTTATTTTAGTGACTTATTATAGAACCTCTCTTATTACAAGTAGGAAAAGAACTAAGTGCTATCTTCGGGCGCGTGATTTTCTAACATTTGCTAATTAAGATAACAAGTTATTCGTATGTAAAAAATTTTTTACTCTATGATTTAAAATTTTTACGAAAAGTTCTGAATTGAATGAATTTTACTGGATTTAAAGTTGGCATGGGAATTGCAATAGTAATAGTTATATAAAACAAATATGAAATCTAGGAGGTGAATGATTTGGAGTTAATTGAATTTATTCAAGTTAACTGGACTACATTATTGCAATTAACCTGGGAGCATATTCAGCTTGTTGGTCTAGCAGTGGGAATTGCCATATTAACTGGGATTCCAATCGGTATTTACATTTCACAAAAGGAATCATTAGCAAATTTAGTGTTAGCAGTTGCAGGTATTATCATGACAATACCAAGTATTGCTTTGTTTGGACTCATGATTCCAATCTTTTCTATTATTAATCAAGGTATTGGGTTTCTCCCAGCCGTTGTTGCTTTAATTCTCTACTCTCAGTTACCTATTATAAGAAATACGTATATTGCAATAAAAAGTGTAGATCCAAATACGCGAGATGCTGCTATTGGAATGGGCATGACCACATGGCAAAGATTATACAAAGTTGAACTTCCACTGTCTCTCCCAGTAATTATGGCGGGCATTCGAATGGCAATAGTGTTGACAATAGGTATTGGAGCTATTGCTGCCTACATTGGAGCAGGCGGTTTAGGAGTCTACATTGCTCGAGGTATTTCTACAAGTTATACGGTAATGGTTCAAGTCGGTGCCTTAGCTGTATCGATATTAGCCATTTCAGCCGATTTAATACTTGGAAGAATTCAAAAGTTTCTTAGTCCAAAAGGTGCGAATTCGTAAAGAAGGAAGGTGAATGATTATGATTAATTTCAAAAATGTTACAAAAATTTATGAAACAGAATCTAAAAAAGTTACTGCAGTTAATAAAATAGACCTTGAGATTAAAGAAGGCGAAATATGCGTTTTTCTGGGACCATCAGGATGTGGTAAAACAACATTGCTTCGAATGGTCAATCGTCTAATTCCAATAACAAGTGGAACAATTGAAGTGGATGGTAAAAATTCTCAAACTTTAAATATAAACGATTTGAGACGATCAATTGGCTATGTCATTCAACAAAATGGTTTGTTTCCAAATATGACGATTGAAGAAAATATTAGTGTAGTACCGAAATTAATGGGCTGGGACCGAGTGAAAATGAAAAAAAGGTCAAATGAACTTCTTGACTTGTTTGGTTTACAACCTGACGAATTTAGTAAGCGCTTTCCTTGGGAATTATCAGGTGGACAGCAGCAACGTGTTGGAATTGCAAGAGCCCTAGCAGCTGATCCTCCTATCATGTTAATGGATGAACCATTTGGTGCTCTTGACCCGATTATTCGAGAACATATTCAAAATGAGTTTTTACGAATTCAGAAAAATGTGAAGAAAACTATTTTATTTGTTAGCCATGATGTTGACGAAGCGATTCGGTTAGCTGATAAGATAGCAATTTTTAAAGAGGGTGATCTCATGCAATTTGATTCACCTGATAATATATTGTCCAATCCGAAAAGTGATTTTGTCCGTGACTTTATTGGAAATGAAAGTTCTTTAAAACGATTAACATTATTGACTGTTAAAGATTTATTAGGAAAATTAGACCATTTAAAGAAGCCAACAGTTTATGGGCAAGAAGGAAGTCAGTTTACAATTCAACTGACTGATAATTTAAGAACGGCTCTGTCTATTATTCTATCTTCACATTCAGGAGAAGCATGGGTACAAGATGAAGCTGGAAAACGTCTCGGTGTACTTCGTGTTTCTGACTTTGAATCTTTGACCTCTGTTCATCCAACAGAAATGACTGTAGCTCGTTAGGAGGGGTATTGTGAATGGGAAGAAAATTGAACGAATAGCTAGAATCTCACTAGTTGCTATAATAATAGCATTATTTGCATGGGCTTTTAAGGCAGGCTCATTTGAATTCATCATTAATAACCCTGGGGACCTTTTATATTTAAGTGGTCAGCATCTACGATTAGTTGGCATTTCCTGCTTTTTTGCAGTGTTAGTTGCTGTACCGTTAGGAATTTTTGTCACAAGACCAAAATATAAAAAATACGATTGGATTGTTATCAACTTTGCGAATGTTGGACAAACGGTTCCAACTCTTGCCTTACTAGCATTAATTATGTCTTTCTTTGGTCTTGGGTGGCAAACCGCGGTATTTGCTCTATGGTTTAACTCTTTACTACCTATATTAAGAAATACAGTAGCTGGAATTGACAATATTAATCGTTCAATCATTGACGCTGGAGAGGGAATGGGGATGACCAAGATTCAAATTCTTCTGAAGCTTGAAATTCCAAATGCACTCCCTGTTATGTTAGCTGGAATTAGAACATCAATTGTTATAAATGTTGGTTCCGCCGCTCTTGCATTTCTTATTGGAGGAGGTGGGTTAGGAGATTTAATCTTTACTGGGATAGCGATAGCTGACACAGGAATTATGCTATCAGGTGCAATTCCTATTATTGTCTTAGCGATTTCAATAGATTTCATTTTAGGGAAACTAGAGAAATTAGTCGTATCAAAAGGAATACAGCGTAAGTTAGAAATCATTTAAATTAAAAGGAGGATAATATAATGAGAAAAATTTTATTAGGAATACTGATGTTTTCACTAATTCTTGCTTTAGCTGCCTGTGGCGAATCAGATAATGCTGATAATAGTGATGATAAATCTAAAGAATCAAAAGGTAAGGTTACGATTGGCGGGAAAGACTTTACAGAACAATTACTATTATCAAAAATAACGTCTATTTACTTGAAAGAGAACGACTATGAAGTTGAAGAAGCAAGCAATATGGGTAGTACAGTTGTACGTTCAGCGTTAGAAAATGGCCAGGTTGATCTTTACTGGGAGTATACAGGTACAGCGCTTGTTGTATACCAAAAGCATGATGTTGAATCAGACCCAGATGTTACGTATCAAATCGTAAAAGATACAGACGAAAAAAACGGATTAATTTGGTTGGATAAAGCAGAAGTAAATAATACGTATGCTCTATTAATGCGTAAAGATTTGGCTGATGAATTGAAAATTAAAACTCTTTCAGATCTCGCAAACCATGTTAACAATATTGATGATTCACTAAAGTTTGCATCAAATGCAGAGTTTTATGCTCGTGAAGATGGGATTAAAGGACTTGAGAAGTTGTATGGATTTGAATTCCCTTCAAAAAATGTCACTCGTATGGATTCAGGATTGCTTTATAACGCATTAAATGAAGGACAGGTAGATGTATCTGTAGGGTTTGCTACGGATGGTCGTATTAAAGGATTTGATTTAATTGCTTTGGAAGACGATCAAATGTTCTTCCCAGCTTACAATGCAGCACCGGTAATTAGAGATGAAGTTCTAACTGATGAGCTTGCTGAGTTGTTAAATAAACTGTCTGCTAAATTAAATACAGAAGTAATGATGTCGTTAAATTATAGTGTAGATGTGGAGCATGATGAAATTTCTGAAGTTGCTCGAGAATGGCTAGTCCAAGAAGGTTTAGTAGAGTAGGAAATAAGGATTTACAAGAAAAGGTGTTGATTAAAGTTTGAATGTTGGCGGTGTAGTATCGTCGTATATCGTAAAGGAAGCATTAGTAGACAAAACTCCTGAGACAATTAAGGCAGTAAAAGAAGCGTTGGCCGACCATATTGCATGTGCGATTGCAGGTAGTGAAGCGAAAGTATCCATAATTGCGAAGAAATACACAAAAGCACAATGGGGAGTAGGTGTGAGTTCTGTCTTTTTAGAGAAAGAAAAAGTTACTCCAGCAGGAGCAGCTTTTGTAAATGCAGTCATGGCAAATGCCCTTGATATAGATGATGGACATCGCTTAACAAAAGGGCACCCTGGAGCTATCGTTATTCCGGCAATATTAGCAGCTGCCGAAGAACAGAAATCGACGGGTGGAGAATTTATTCTTGCTGTTTTAATAGGCTACGAAGTAGGAATTCGCGCAGGGATTATTGCACATCGTAAGCGTCCAGAATATCATTGCACTGGTTCATGGGGGGCAATAGGAGCAGCTGCTGGGGTAAGTAGAATAATAGGTTTGTCAGAAAAAGAGACTAACCATGCACTTGGAATAGCGGAATACCATTCAACCTATTCTCCCATGATGCGATGTATTGAACATCCATCTATGCTGAAGGATGGAATTGGGTGGGGGTGCATGACAGGATTAAGTTCAGCCTATTTAGCAAAGCTTCAATTTACTGGAATCCCATCTCTTTTTTCATCAAATGAAGGAAGGGAATATGTGCAAGACCTAGGAAAGGTTGAGCGAATTCACCAACTTTACTATAAGCCTCACGCTTGCTGTCGTTGGGCTCAGCCAGCTGTAGAGTGCTTGAAAGAATTGGTAAGTCAAACGAATATCACATACGAAGAGATTGAGAAAATCATCGTTTACACGTTTACAGAGTCAGCTAGTTTGTCTCATCAAGCACCAACTAATACTGAGGAAGCCCAATATAATTTATTATTTCCCCTTGCGTCATACCTTGTATTCGGGGAAGTTGGACCTAAGCAAATCTTGTATGAATTACAAAACCAGAACGTATTAGACGTAATGGGCAAAATTGAAACGAGAGTTAATGAAAAGTTCGATGACTCTTTCCCAACAATTGCACAAAGTCAAGTTAAGATACACACAAAAGCAGGGAGAGTCTTATGTTCCTCTGTTTTGCAAGCTAGAGGGGATTATGATTTCCCTTTAATTGAAGCTGAAAAAGAAGAAAAATTCTATTCCCTTACAACGCCTATTATCGGAGAAAAGAGAAGTCGCAGCTTACTGGAGTGCATTAGGCAACTCGAGAAATTAGATGATATTGGTGAGCTACTATCTATAATTAATGAATAAAAAAATTCTATTATAACGGAGGATGTTAAAAATGAAAGAACGTCAAATTAGTTTTTATAGTGAAGGTTTTAAGTTAGATGGTACAGTTTATTTACCAGATGATTATCAAGCTGGGGAAAAAAGACCGGCGATCATTTCAAACTCAGGGTACCAAGGATTTAATAACTTTTACCCACGTTTATTTGCGCAAAACTTAACAAAAGCAGGATATGTTTGTTTTGGATTTGACTACCGTGGCTTTGCAAACAGTGAGGGTGAAAAGGGCCGTGTCATTTTAGATGAACAAGTCGAAGATATTATCAACGCAATTAGTTTTTTGCAAGCACAACCAGAAGTAGACATTGACCAAGTTGGTTTAATTGGATGGGGAATGGGTGGTTCCAACGTCGTTCGAGTAGCTGCTAAAGACAAACGAGTAAAAGCAGTAGCAGCACTAAATGGTTTCTTTGATGGGGAACGTTGGTTAAAATCGATTCACAGTTATGTTGAATGGATGGAACTTGTGAAAACTGTAGAGCAAGACCGAGTGCATCGTGTAGTAACAGGTCAATCCCTGTATGCTGATCCATTTATTCATTACCCTCTAGACCCAGCAACAAACGATTATGTTCAAAAGGAATTAGTTCCATTATCTCCTTTTGGTAAACAAACACAGCTTCAGTTTACTGATTCAATTATGAATATGAACGCTGAGAAGGTTGTAACAGACATTTCAACAGCACCATTATTTATCGGTCACGGAAAAGATAATTTACTACATCCCCTTGAGGAATCGACAGCTTTATATGCAGCGGCTTCGGAACCTAAGCAATTTTATTTAATCGATGGAAAACATAATGATTTTATGTATCATGAAGACCCTGTTTTTCAGGAGCTCATTACCGAATTGACAAGTTTTTTCAACTCTCATATGTCTGTTGATAAAAAGACAGAAGTAACGGCATAATTGTTAGTAAATGAAGCCAATTCGAATTGTGAATTACAAAAATATACAAATTTTTTTCCTTCTATAGCGAAATCTGAGTAATGTTTGTAACAAGTGAGACGACTACAATATAGTGGATTAGATCTTTATAAAAAAATGTAAGAGAAGAGAATTTTCTTCTCTTTATTTTTTCCATTAACTGGACCAACCAGCAGACCTCGAAAGAGAGGAGAACTTGCTTGAAACCAATCTTGAAGAAAAACAGGTTATATCATGAAGTAATCAATGAGATTTTCTCATCTATTTCTAAAGAAAAGTTAAAACCTGGAGATAAATTGCCGTCAGAGCGAACAATTGCTGAACTTCTAGAAGTTTCACGAACAACGGTTAAAGAGGCCATTTCCGTACTTGAGGCAAATGGAATTGTTTCTATAAAACCTGGCGTTGGAATATTTCTTGTAAGTCACACGAAACAAGTCATACAACAAGAATTGCTAGCAGTTTTAAAGCCTAAAAAACAAAATTTGTCCGAATTGATTGAGTTAAGGCAAGCAATCGAGGGAGACGCAGCTTATTACGCGGCTAAGAGAATGACGGAAGAGCAACGTATGGAGCTAGAAAACTGTTATATAAACTTAAAAAAAGCAGAACTGAACGGTGAACTAGCTATAGAAGAAGATTATGCGTTTCATAAAGCCATATTAACGGGTGCTAACAACGCAATAATGGAAGGATTAATGGAAGTCATATCTGAAAAAGTATATTCCTTTATCCAACAAAATCGCATGGAAACGTTGCTGCAACCACTAGAAGTTAAAGTTGTGATGAAGCAACATCAATTAATATATGAAGCGATACTAAATGAAGATGCTGAGTCAGCAAAAAAAGCAATGTGGGAACATTTACATTCGATTAAAGTCCGACATAACTACGAATAGGAGGTTACTCATCGTGAAAGTTACAGAAGATATCCTGGAAAAACTTAAAAAGACATTAGCTGACCCAAAGAGATTTTTAACTAGTGAAGCAGATTTGTATAGTTTTTCATTTGATGCCTCTTTCGGCATGTATAAACCTGATGTTGTGTGTCAGCCCATGTCGTCTACTGAAGTTGCAAGCATTGTCCGTATTGCAAACGAATATTTAATTCCACTTTGTCCAAGAGGTAGGGGAACGAGTTTAAGTGGTGGGCCTTTGCCGGTCCATGGTGGAATAGTATTGGATTTTTCATTATGGGATACAAAACTTGTAATAGATGAGGAAAACTTAATTGCTACCGTTTCTCCAGGTGTGATTACATCACATATTAATGATGCGGCAAATGAATTTGGACTGATGTACCCTCCGGACCCAAGCAGTGCGCATGTCTCCACGATTGGTGGTAATTTAGCAGAAAATGCAGGTGGACCTCGTGGGTTGAAATATGGCGTTACGAAGAATTATGTCTTAGGTTTGGAGATTGTAACGGCTGATGGGAAAATTGTACGTACAGGTGGACAAACCATCAAAAATGTAACTGGGTATGATCTCACAAAACTAATTGTAGGTTCTGAAGGGACTCTAGCCATTATTACTGAAGCTACATTAAGATTAATTCCAAAACCACAAGCTTCCTTGACCGCAATGGTTTTGTTTGATGACATCATTGATGCTGGAAGTGCGATTTCGAAGGTTTTAGTGTCAGGTATTATGCCTTCAAAAATGGAAATCATGGATCAAAGCTCTATCATCGCTGTAGAAGAGTACGCTTCTTTAGGATTACCAGTGGATGTGGAAGCGATTTTACTGATTGAACTTGATGGACATCCACTTGCGATAGAAGATGAAATGCAACGAGTTAAATCAGTTTGTATGGATGTAGGTGCGAGAAGTGTTCAAGTTGCCCAGGATAAAAAAGAAGAAGCTGAATTGTGGCAAGCACGAAAACTTGTTTCGCCTGCTATTGTGAAGTTAAAACCAACAAAAATATCTGAAGATGCAACGATACCAAGAAGTCAAATACCTGAAATGTTTAGAAGGTTAAAGCTCATCAAAGAAAAATACAACATACACTTAGTCGTTTTTGGTCATGCTGGTGATGGTAATCTTCATCCGAATATTATTACGGACCAACGTGATAAGGAAGAAATGAGACGAGTGGAAATGGCGGTTGAGGAAATCTTCAAAGCGGCTATTGATTTGGGAGGTACGCTGTCTGGAGAGCACGGAATTGGCACAATGAAGTCAGCGTTCATGGAAATGGAATTAGGCGTGGACGGTCTTGCGATGATGAAAAGTATTAAGGAAGCATGGGATCCAAAAAATATCTTGAATCCGGGTAAAATTTTTCCGGTAAAAGGGCAAAGGTTTGAGTTGCGAAATGACTAATAACAAAATATTACAGGATAAACTCGCATACGATGAAACTTTTAGTTGCGTTCAATGTGGGTATTGCCTGCCAGCGTGTCCGACGTATTTAGCCTTTGGTAAAGAAAGTCACTCTCCACGAGGAAGAATTCAGCTTGTGAAACTGGCAGCAGAAGGGAAAATAGGGTTTGAAGATTTAGGGGATTCTATTGACTGCTGTTTGGGATGCCGAGCATGTGAAACAATTTGCCCAACAAATGTGGAATATGGAAAAATACTAGATTCTGCAATTGATGTTTTGGGCGCATTTCGTAAAAGCCAGCAATCTATTAGTGAAAAAGTAGTTCGAAATATTGTCTTTAAAAAGGTGCTTCCAAATAAAAAAATACTGAAGATCGTGGGAACTGGTTTACGCTTATATCAAAGAACAAAAGCAGATAAGGTAATTAGAAAATCTGGTGTAATCAAACAAGTTTCTCCTTCACTTGCCACGATGGAACAGATAACGCCGAGAATTTACAAGCCCGAGTCACGCGAAAATTTTCAAGTAAACTCTAAATTGAAAACGAAGACGAAGGTAGCATTTTTCACAGGTTGCATAATGGATACATTTTTTGCACGCGTAAATGATTTAAGCATGAAACTGTTAGAGAAAGCGGGATGTGAAGTAGTTCTTCAAAAAGAACAGACATGCTGTGGGGCTTTGCATCAACATAGTGCTGAGAAAGAAACTGCCATTGAATTGGCAAAGAAGAATATTGAAGTATTTGAACAATTAGATTGCGACTATATTGTAAATGCAATTGGTGGCTGTGGTGCCGCGTTAGTTGAATATGATCATTTATTTGAAAAAAGTGATCCTTGGTTTGAAAGAGCGAAGCAATTTTCCTTGAAAAACAAGGATATTAGCTATATTTTATCACGCATGGAACTACCGATTACAAAACCGCTCCACATGCGAGTTACGTATCAACCTTCGTGTCATTTAACGAATGTACAGAAAATCGTCAACGAACCATTGGAACTCATAAGAAAAATTCCCGGAATCGAATTTACTCCAATGAAGAATCAAGATTTATGTTGCGGTTCTGCAGGTATTTATAACATCGTCCATCACGAAGAATCTATGATGATTCTAGATATGAAAATGAAAACAGTCAAAGATGTGAAGCCACACCTAATTATCACTACCAATCCAGGATGTCATCTTCAAATGATTTTAGGTGTTAAACGTGAGGGACTTGAATCAACAGTAACCGTAAAGCATTTGGTTGAAGTATTGGCTGAAGCTTGCGAGGTTTCTTAATGGATTGTCTACTTTTAAAAGTGAAAAGGAAGCAAAACACCTATA
>NZ_AMGD01000065.1:0-14090 GCF_000297555.1 Paenisporosarcina sp. TG-14 | reverse complement strand
TAGCTTGATGACATTGGGCTGAGGCCATGCCCGCGGAAAGCGTCCGCCTGGAACGGAAATCACCTATATATAAATTGACTTTTTCAGTGACCTCAGATGCATCTTCAGCCGTTTTTCGCCTCTACTATTGACCGTTACAAATGGCCATATTAGTTCGCAATGCTACCAGTTTTGATTCCAGACGATTAATTTCAACTCAGTCATTTCTTCGATTGCATATTTAATTCCTTCTCGTCCCGTTCCGCTTTCCTTAACACCACCATATGGCATGTTATCGACACGGAATGTTGGCACATCGTTAATCATGACGCCACCCACATGGAGATTTTCTGCTGCAGTCAAGGCGTTTTTTACATTGTTCGTGTAAATTCCTGCTTGAAGACCGTAGAGCGAGTCATTAACGTAGGAAATGGCTTCGTCAATTGAACTTATTTTATTAATTAATACGATTGGAGCAAATACTTCCTGGCATGAAACTTTTAATTGTGGTTCAGCATCTAAAATAACTGTTGGTTCAAGTATCGTCTCTTGTGCTTTTCCACCTATTACAACTTTTGCGTTACCTCTCTTTGCTTCTTCAATCCAACTAAGAGATCGCTCCACATCTCCCATTGAAATTAAGGAAGAAATATATGTTTCTGAATCCAGTGGATCACCTAACTTTAACTTTTTGGTTGCTTCTACAAATTTCTCTACAAATTCTTCATATAGAGCCTTGTGAACATATATTCTTTGTAGAGAAATACATACTTGTCCTTGATTTGAAAAAGCGCCCATGATGCAGCGATCAATCACTCGATCAATTTCTACGTCTTTATCAATTATGAGTGATGCATTTGAACCTAGCTCTAAGGTAGTCCGTTTTAGACCTGCCTTATTACGAATACCAATTCCAACACCAGGGCTCCCTGTAAACGTAACCATTTTCACCCGATCATCTTCAACTATGGCATCTCCTATAATACGACCCGCTCCTGTTATAACGTTTAATGCACCATCAGGTAAGCCTGCTTTTTGCAGCAGATCCGCAATAAATAGTGCAGACAATGGAGTTTGAGAAGCTGGCTTTAAGACAATCGAATTTCCAGACGCAATGGCCGGACCCACTTTATGAGCAACTAAATTCATTGGGAAATTAAACGGTGTAATCGCCCCAATGACACCAATTGGTTTACGTACTGTGTAACCAATTCTACCTACTCCTCCTGCAGATGCATCTAAAGGAATGGTTTCGCCGTGAATTCTTTTTGCTTCCTCAGCGGCAAATTTATAGGTCTCAATCGTACGCGCTACCTCTGCTTTTGAAAACATGATTGGTTTAGCTGTCTCTAGTGTAATAATTTTTGCTGCATCGTCTTCTTGTTCTTTTAAAAGTTCTACTAGCTTTTCTAAAATACGTGCTCGCTCATGGGCAGGCAAATTAGCCATCACATGTTGAGCTTCGTAAGCAGCTGTAATTGCTTGTTTCGCATGATCTTTATTTGCCACTGCAACCTCTGCAATAACTTCTCGTGTATAAGGTGAGTAAAGAAGAGAATATTCCTTTGTCTCAACTTTTTCACCATTTATTAACAAGTGTTTTTTCAAGCTTTTCACCTCAATTTTATTATTCCAAGCCAAAGCACCATTTAAACAAATTGTTCTTGTGGAGAAAAATAAACATTATTTAGTTTTTTCCTGCTGCTTTTCAATCGTAAGAATAGAATCATAAAGGATAGAAATCATTTTTTCTATTTCAGTTTTATCGATAATTAATGGTGGTGCAAATACAAGGGTATCTTGATTATCGAAAACGATAGCTCTACAAATGACTCCACGTTTTGCTGCTTCTACAACAATTAATGGCGACAAAGGAGATTCAAATCTTTCTTGAGTTACTTGATCTTTTACGATTTCAATGGCACCCATTAATCCTAAACCTCTAACATCACCGACAATGTCCAGATTACTTTGTAGCCATTGAAAACCAGTTAACATTTCCTGGCCCATTACTCTTGCATTTTCGATTAAGTTTTCATTTTCAATAATCTCAATATTTTTCAATCCAACTGCACAAGCTGTTGCATGACCACTATACGTATAGCCATGTAAAAGTGTACCCGTAGAAAGTTCAATGAGATCTTGATGGATTTTTTCTGAAAGCATGATACCACCTAAAGGCAGATACCCACTGCTAACGCCCTTTGCAAAACACATGACATCTGGTGTAACCCCATAGTGTTCGATACCAAAGTATTTACCTGTTCTTCCGAATCCTGTGATTACTTCGTCCGTGATAAATAAAATATTATACTCATTACATATTTCTCTTACTTCCTTAAAATAGTTCTCTGGAGCTATATGAACACCACCAGCACCTTGTACAGGTTCTGCAACGAATGCAGCGATGGTATCTGATCCCTCTGCTTCAATTAATTCACGAAGCGCTTGAGAGGAAAAGTTATCTACATGATAAAAGTCAGGGGCTAATGAATTAGTAAAATCTCGAAAAGGTTTTAACCCAGTTGCGCTTGTCGCGCCCATAGCAACGCCGTGATAGGATTTAGTTCGGGAGATAATTTTCTTTTTACTTGGTTTTCCTTTTAATATCCAATAATGTCGGACAAGTTTATACGCAGTATCATTAGATTCCGAACCGCCAGATGTAAAGAAAGTAGCACTTAAACCTGGTGGTGCAATTTGAGCAAGTTTAGCTGAGAGGCGAATGGCAGGTTCATTACTAAATGTTGAAAAACAAGAGTTAAAAGCTAACTTATTCATTTGATCCATCGCCGCTTTACCTAATTCTTTTCTACCGTGGCCAACGTTGACATTCCACAGGGAGGACATAGCATCAATAAAACAATCACCATTCACATCATAAAGATAAACTCCTTTTCCTTCTGTAAAAATTAGTGCAGCTCCCTGTTCTTGTTGTTGCTTAATTGGAGATGTGGGGTGGATAAAATGCTTTTTATCTAGATCTACTAATTCTTGAATTAAATTCTCATCTTTTTGCATTCTGATAACCTCCTTTACGTGTTAACAACTAAATTTTAAGGGAATTTCAAACGTATCACTTTAAGTCATGTTTTAATTTATAGATTAGTTTTAGCAGGGTGTACAAAACTTTACTGGCTTAACCAAGTTAAATAGTTGATGTAGCATTCTACATTCTAGCTTACTTCATTTAAGTTCATCATTACGGTTGTGATGATCCAGCGCGCACCCCACACCAATCCAGAATAAAGGCTGCATACGTTTTGGTTACCTCTTTAACGCTCTTTAAATCTACCCATTCATCTGCACCATGCATGTTATCTCCCACGGGTCCATAACAGGTTGTTGGAATATCGTAATATAAATTATATAATCGAATGTCTGTGGTAGCGGTGATTACTGTATAATCCATTTTTTCTCCTGTTGTACGTTCATGAGCCATCTCTAGTGTTTTAAATAATTCCTGATTAGTATCAAGAGAAACTCCTGCTGCATGAAATCCATAAAATGTAATTTCCGGTTCCATATTACGCAACCACTCATCTTTGCGTGCCTCTTCTAATAAGAAAGCTTTTACCTCATCCTTGATCTTTTGTGGATCTTCTCCTGGATAAAAACCAACTCTTGCTTCAATGGTACATTCTGAGGGTACATTCGATGGCCAATCACCTGAATGAATCATGCCAATATTCACATTTAACGGATGATTCACATTGGAAAAATCCGGATGTTTAGGCTGGGCATTAATATGCTTACGGTACGTTTGTAAAGCTTCAATTAAGACATACGCCTTTTCTATCGCATTAACTGCACGATCCGCACGTTCCACATGAGCACCAGAACCAGTAACCTTTATCCTCAACCATATAACTCCTACTTGAGCTTTCAAACCAACGAGACCGAATGGTTCAGGTATAAGAGCTCCATCAGCTATATAACCTTCCGCCAACGTAGTCAGCGCTCCATTACCGGTACATTCTTCTTCAATAACCGACTCCAGAATCACATCTGCGCCTAATTCAATTCCGCATTCTTTTATCGCTTTTAGCGCGTAACAAAATGCGGCAATCCCGGACTTCATATCCTGAATTCCTCGTCCATACATCTTGTCTCCTACAAGGGTTGCTCCCCATGGATCATAGCTCCATAAGGAAGCAGGCTCTGCACTCACGACGTCCACATGCCCTTGAAGAATGAGACTCTTTCCTTCTTTCGGTCCTTCACTTTTCCATGTACCAATGACCACAGGCCTGTCTTCATACGTCCATTCTGGTGGTGAATATCCTGGTAATTTAGAGATTTTTTCTACATCAGGAACAATCGATTTCGTGACAAGACCCAATTCATTCTTAAAAAATTGCGCCATAAATTCTTGAATAGGTGCTTCATTACCTAATGTACTTGGAAATTGTCCCATTTTTTGCAGAAACGAAACCTCTTCCTCCCACGACTCATCAATATGAGTAAACACTTTTTCAAGTGTATGTATATTCCAATTAGTCCCCAAAAGTATTCCTCCTCTTGCAAACGTTTATTATCAAACTTGCATATTTTCATAAATAACGGTCAATCCCATACCACCTGCCATGCATAACGTGACCATTCCGTATTTCACACCCGTACGGAGCATTTCATGCATTAGTGTCACGGTAAGTTTCCCGCCAGTAGCCCCTACAGGGTGACCTAACGCAATCGCTCCCCCGTTGACATTAACCTTGGCTGGGTCAAGATTCAATTCCCTTATAACGGCTAACGCCTGAGCGGCAAAAGCTTCATTTAGCTCAATCAAGCCTATATCGTCTAGTGTTAAACCAGCCTTTTTCAATGCCTTTCTCGTAGCAGGCACTGGGCCAATTCCCATCACTGCCGGATCAACTCCGACACTCGCAAAAGCTTTAATCTTGACTAACGGTTTTAGATTATAGTGTTTTGCCTTATCTTCGGACATCAACAATAACGCAGAAGCCCCGTCATTCATTGGACATGAATTTCCCGCGGTAACATCTCCGTCTTTTTGAAACATGGGTTTAAGACTATTTAATGCTGTTAGATTGATATCTTCACGAACCGATTCATCCGTATCAAATACAACTATTCCTTTTCGTGATTTTATTTCTAAAGGAACAATCTCATCTTTAAAGCGTCCTTCACGAATGGCTGTCGCAGCTTTTATATGACTGTCATAAGCGAAACGGTCCTGATCTTCCCGGCTAATGCCGTAGCGTTTTGCTAAGGTTTCTGCTGTACACCCCATATGTTCCTTTTCTAATGAACAAATAAGTCCGTCTGATAATAGAGCATCTTCCATTTCTACATTACCGAACTTACTTCCCCATCGATTTTTAACCACATAAGGTACGTTACTCATATTTTCTACACCACCGGCTATGATGACATCTTCCTGTCCAGCCATGATAGCTAATGCGCCATTTGTAATCGCCTTTAAACCAGATCCGCAGGCCTTAATAACAATATGCCCCGGTGTTGTGATGGGGAAGTTGGCTAATTGAGAGGATACCCTTGCAGCATTTAACCCTGTACCATGAACGTATCCATGACCAAATATAACTTCATCTACATAGTCTTTAGATAGAGAAGATTTTTGCATCAAACCTTCCAGCACTTGTCTACCCATTTCAGTGGCCGAAACATTTTTTAACGATTTACCAAACGCACCTACAGCGGATCGAACACATGCCACGATTACTACATCATTCATTTTTTTCTCTCCTTTATATGTCCACTATTAATTCTGCACTTGTATTCTCGAGAACATCCTGAACGCTATAAGGTGGCATAATTTCTTTTAATAATAGTCCTTTTTTTGTAACCTCAATAACCGCCATGTCAGTAATAATTAAATTTACACAGGCCTTCGCAGTTAAGGGTAAAGAACATTCGGCAAGGATTTTGGGCTGGCCGTTACTGTTAACATGACTCATAACTACAATAACTTTCTTCGCTTTTTGTGATAATTCCATAGCCCCACCAATGCCGGGAACCCTTTTTCCAGGAACAATCCAATTTGCCAAATCCCCAGTTTCGCTTACTTCTAAAGAACCTAAAATCGTCACATCCAAATACCCTCGACGTATAATTCCAAAGGATATCGTACTGTCAAAATAGGATGCCCCTTTAACAGTCGTGGCCGGTAATCCAGCTGCGTTGCACAGGTCTGGATCTTCATTTCCCTTCTTCGGGGTGGGACCAATTCCTAGAACACCGTTTTCCGAATGAAACATCACTTGAATATCGTCAGGGAGATGATTTAGAACGAGCGAAGGAATCCCTATTCCGAGGTTCACAATCATTCCGTCCTTGATTTCCTGTGCAGCCCTCTTCGCAATTCGGTTTCGAACATCTACTCCCATACCCATTTCCAATTCACTCCTTCACTTGGAACCACTTTATCTACGAATACACCGGGCGTTATGATCATATCCGGATCAAGTTCACCCAAATCTACAATTTCCTCTGCTTCAGCAATTGTAAAGTTCCCCGCCATCGCAACCAGGGGGTTCGTATTTCGTGCACTTTTGTTATACACTAAATTCCCAAATGTATCCGCTTGTTTAACAAGCACAATGGATACATCTGCAGTCAGTGCAGGTTCAATTAAATATTGCTTTCCATCTACCCATACTTGTTCTTTTCCTTCGCCTACCATGCTATCGATTCCAATATCAACAAGAATTCCACCTAGGCCAACTCCGCCCGCTCGTATTTTTTCAGCTAATGTTCCCTGGGGATAAAATTCTACTTCTATTTTACGATCTGACATCTGTTGACCTGCGCTTGGATTTGACCCAATATGTGAGACAATCAACTTTCTTGCTCTCCCATTGCTGACAAGACGCCCAATTCCGATATCTGGAAAACCTGCATCATTGCCGATTAACACTAGATCTTTTACACCTTTTTCTAATATCGCATCGATCAATGTGGGAGGTGATCCAATTCCGCCAAAACCGCCATACATAAGAGTTATGCCATCATGAATATGTGATAGTGCTTCTTCAATACTACAAACTTTCATTTATTTCAACCTCCTCTTGCGCTAATGAATTTAATAGACCTAATTCATCTTCTATTTCCTCAATTACTTCATTCAATATAGTTAAGAGTTCATCTACCTCTGTTTTCGTAATCACAAGTGGCGGGGAAATGATAATTGCATCACCAGTCACACCTTCATCACCTGCATTTGCTTGGTATACGAGCAAACCTTTTTTCATCGATTTCTTAATAACTAATCCCGAAATATTGAATGCTTTATTAAATGAACGCTTTTCAATTTTATTAGTAACAAATTCAATTCCTAGTAAAAGCCCTTCACCACGCACATCCCCGATGATGGAACTCTTTTTAGCAATTTCTTGTAATTTTTCTTTTAAATATTTCCCAGTGTCAGCAGCCACATCAACTAGCTGATGTTTTTCAATAAATTCCAATACAGCAAGTGCTACTGCAGTTGACAGTGGATTTGCACTATACGTATGGCCACTCATTATGGATTTTGAGCCTTTTAATATCGGATCCATAATACGATCACTAACTAAAGTCGCCGCAATCGGTGTATATCCTGCACTCATTCCCTTGCCAAGAGCTACAATATCAGGTTGAACTTCCCAATGTTCTATAGCTAACATTTTCCCCGTACGACCTATACCTGTCATAACTTCATCAGCAATAAATAAAACGTTGTAACGATCACATATTGTTTTTATTTTTTCGTAATATCCTGCAGGTGGCACTAACGCTGCAGCTGATGCCCCAACGATAGGTTCAGCAATAAAAGCAGCTATTTTATCTTCACCGGTACGTTGGATCACTCGTTCTAACTCGCTTGCACAAAGAAGATCACAACTTGGATAGGTCAGGTTGAATGGACAACGGTAACAATACGGGGCAGAAACGGAAGGTAAATCGTCGAGTAACGAGACAAATCTCTCTCTTCTCGCCACATGCCCAGACATTGATAATGCCCCCATCGTAATTCCGTGGTAACTCATCCAGCGTGAGATTACTTTAGTTTTTGTATAAACTCCTTGTTCTTGCCAATATTGAATGGCAATTTTCATAGCAGTTTCCGTTGCCTCTGATCCACTATTTACAAAAAAAGACCAATTTAAATCACCAGGCATAATCTCACTTAGCTTTTTAGCTAAAGCTTCTGCAGGTTCACTTGTAAATTGCGAGCGATAAACAAAGGAAACTTTTTTCGCTTGCTCATTCATGGCACTAATAATTTCTTGTACACCGTGTCCGATACTTGCAGTAACCGCGCCAGAAGATCCGTCTATATATTTTTTATTGTCCTGGTCATAAAGGTATACTCCTTTACCGTATTCAACCATTGGATAGTCCGCTTCTAGAATTGGTTTTATTAAATGGTCGCGATTCATTTTCGGATCCTCCCTTATTTATTAAATTAACTAAGATGTATTTTTATTTTTATAAGTTAAATTTTCAGAATTTTCCTTCTTGTAAATATTTTAATGGAATTTTTGGGGATTTTCTATTCGACACGCTCTATAAATTAAAAGAGAATTTTTGTACACCTTGTATAAAAATTTGCTATTTAGAGTCCTTTTTATTTATGATAAAATGACTAAAATCATTTCTATTTTAATTAAATATTAATTGTCCTATTGATTAGTATATTTTTATCCATACTGGTGACTAATGGGTTACTTTAAGGGATGCGTGAAATCACTTTTTACACGGGGGGATGGACAAAATGGCAATTAGCATAGAGGAAGCAATGGCGTTACCTATTATGAAAGAAACTAGGTTAGTTGCTGGACAAGATGGATTATCCAATTTAATTAAGTGGGTAACAATTGTTGAAGTGTTAGAAGATATTAACCGACTCCAAGAAGGGGAATTTTTAATTACTACTGGCTTTGGATTGTTGGAAAGTGATGATAAGAAGGAAAAATTTATTCAACTCCTCGGACAAAAGAAATTATCAGGTGTAGCCATGTATACAGGGTTTTATTTACCAGAAATACCTGAATCGCTTATCACTGTTGCTAACGAACATAACTTGCCTCTCATTGAGATTTCCACAGATATTAACTTTTCGAAGATAACTAAAGCAATATTAGAACAAATTATAAATAACCAAATGCAGTTACTAGAGGATTCTTTAAGTATCCATAAAGAATTAACAAGGCTTGTACTAGAAAATAAGGGTGCTAAAGAAATTACAACTACATTAGCAAACCTTACAGACGCGGCAATTATTGTTTATAATGACATTCAAACGATCGAAAATATCGTAACCAAAAATATTACTCTAAATATACTGGCTAAGACTGGGCTCAATATTGATGGAGAAGAGTTCAACTTAAAAGATAAACTTGAAAGTAGTTCAAAATTGAGAATTCCTTCACATTTCCACACACTAAATTACCATGTTTCCATTTATCCGATTATCGCTAACAACCAATCTTATGGATCGATTGTTGCCATTAAACGAAGTGACATGTGGCGTGAGATGGACGACATAGCTATCGAACATGCAGGGACTGTGTTCGCAATTGAAGCGTTAAGAAAAGTAGCCATTGAAGAAACTAGGCTGCGCCTACAAGGTACCTTTTTAGATGAGATTATTGATGATCACATTACAAATAAAGCGTATGCTCTTGAACAAGGAAAAAAACTAGGCTACGACCTTTCTAGTAGCCAAGCATTTTTTTACCTATATATTCAAAAAAATAAATCAGAGTCTAGTGAGCTCCAGTCATTAGAGTCAAAGCTATTTCAAACCGTTAATGAAGTGCTAAAGAATAAAAATCAAGCCTACATGGGTCGAGCTAAGCTAGACTCGTTAATGTTATTAGTTAATATAGTTGGGGAAACGGATCAGGAAAAAGAGCAAAACTGTTATTGGCTCGCAAAAGAAATCAACAAACAATGGCTCTATTTCTTTCCGAAAGATCCTTTAATTATTGGGATTGGCAGATGTTACGATGGTATAAGTATGCTTTCTCAAAGTGCAAAAGAAGCTCAACTAGCTGTTTCCTTATCAGGGGTACTGATTAAACCTAATACAATCGTTCATTATAAGGAGCTTGGGACTTACCATTTACTTATTAACATGAAAGAAGCCGGTATCGATTTAGAAAAGTTATACAGTGACACGTTAGATCCACTGCTCAAACATGCTCGTCAAGGTACTGATTTGCTTGAAACGTTAGACGTTTACCTTTACAATAACCAAAATATACAGATAACGGCAGGAGAGTTATTCATACACCGTCATACACTAAAATATCGACTCAACCAAATTGAAACAAAAACTGGATTACAGCTAAAATCAGCCGATGACCGTATGCAGATTCAACTGGCAATTATGGCTTATAAATTACTTACTCAAACAGGAGAAATACATTAATAGTAGTTCTCAAAATTTGCCCAATTATTATATAACCAATGACAACTAAAATTATAAATTTTCATTGTGTTTTATTACAAAAAAAGATATTCCATAACTTTGGTTTTCGGGTCGAAACCTACTACACTATAACCTGAAGAATGAGACAGCCTTCTATTTAAGTCTAGTGATTTCCGTTACAACGCACTTTCATGTTTCGAAGCTAGCGTAGCGATGCAGAAACAGACGGACGCTTTCCGCGGGCGGTCCGTGAGTCTCCTCGTCGCAAGCTCCTGCGGGGTCTCACCGAACACGCTTTTCCCGCCGGAAAGATATTGGACGAACTGTCTATTCGTCCAATATCTTTGCGACGAGTAACCGCAGGAGCACATGTTTTCTCGCCGCCTTTCACTCCAATCATTCACCTGTTTAAAAAACAACAGTGATAACCATATAGTTTTAAAAATAAATATTAAAAATCGTCCTATTTTGTAAAATGAAAGTACACACACCTATATTTAGATAGGATGATTTTTTATATGCAATCCAAGATTACTAAACAAGAATATATCACTGAAAAAAATTCACTTTCACTGAGAGGAAACTTCTAAAAAAGGAAATCACGACTTCACATTAGTCGATTAACGAAAGTCACATCAAAGAAATTTCATTTTAGCATGTTAGTCTCCATATACTAAAAACACCATGAACACTGGGTTCTTGACACATCAATTTTATATACTTTCTTATTTTACAAAAAGGCCTCACCTGCCAGTTTCCTACTGACAAGTGAGGCCTTCCTATTTAATCGACTAACTGAATGAATTGTCTCGTTCGTTCGTGACTTGGATTTCCAAAGAATGTTTCTGGATCAGCGGACTCAATGATACGTCCTTCATCCAGCATAATGATGCGATTAGCTACATTGCGCGCGAACTTCATTTCATGCGTCACAACAATCATGGTCATGCCTTCTTGCGCTAATTGCTGCATAACTGCCAACACTTCTCCGACTAGTTCTGGGTCGAGTGCTGACGTGGGTTCATCGAATAATAACACTTTTGGTTCCATCGCAAGTGAGCGTGCGATGGCAACACGCTGTTTTTGTCCACCTGATAGTTTACTCGGATACACATCTGCTTTATCAGACAACCCTACTTTTTCAAGTAGCTGCTTCGCCAACGTAATGGCATCTGCTTTCTTCATTTTCTTCACAATCATCGGCGCTTCTATGACATTTTCTAATACCGTCATATGTGGGAATAAGTTAAAGTGTTGAAACACCATTCCGACTTCAGCTCGAATTTTTGAGAGTTTATCATTCTTTGGATTGACTAAGTGGCCATCAATCTCGATGGTTCCTTCATTAATATGTTCTAAAAAGTTAAAGCATCTAAGCAATGTACTTTTACCTGAACCACTAACTCCGACAAGAACGACCACTTCAGAAGGAGCGACTTCGAGATCAATGCCTTTTAATACTTCTAAATCGCCAAACGATTTATGAATATTCGTCCCTTTTAACATATGCGTCCCTCCTTCTTATTTGTCGACATTTAGTTTGTTTTCATACAGTTTCAATAAATAGGTAAAGATCATCACGAGTACTAAATAATACACCCCGACCACTAAATACGTTTCTAATGATTGGAATGACTGCGCTGCTTCACGGTTTGCGATGGAGAATAACTCTGACACCCCAATAATATAAACTAAAGATGAATCTTTCAATGTAATAATAAACTGATTACCAAGCGGCGGAATCGAGCGTTTTAAAGCTTGTGGGAAAACAATACGACGCATACTTTGCGACCTTGTCATTCCTAGCGAGCTACTCGCTTCACGCTGCCCTTTATCAATCCCTTGTATGGCTCCACGGAAAATCTCCGCGATGTATGCCCCGTTATGAATCCCGAGTGCAATCGCTCCTGCCCAGAAACCCGAGAGGACGATGAGTGTCGTAATCCCAAAATACAAAAACATAATTTGGACAATTAACGGTGTCCCTCGAATAATCGTAATGTATAAATTAGCAATTGTTTGTAATACTTTTGAGCGTGAAATTTTCATTAATGCAAAGATTAACCCGAGAGATGTACCTAAAACGAGAGCGACAGCCGTAATTTGCAAGGTGGTGAGTGTCGCTTCTAGGAAACCTGGATACGTTCGCAAAAAGACTTCAACTACCGTTTTTAAAAGTTCCATAGCAATCTCCCTTTCTCTTCTAAATTAATTCAGAATGTCAATACCTTCTAAATCAACATCAAGAAGATTACGTTCGAACCATTTGTTTGAGATTTCTTCATATGTGCCATCTTCTACTATTTCTTCAATCGCTTTATTAATCCCTTCTAATAATTCCTTATCTTCTTTACGTAAAGCCACTGCCGCTTGTTCAATCCATAATGGTTCGCCTACATCTTTAATTTCCAATCCAGCTGCAATGGCTTCAAAACCAACTACATCCGCTGTAATGACGGCATCTAATCGTCCTTCAACCGTTAAATCATTTAACGCGACAACATCACTATTGTAGTACTTGACATCATCCGTATATCCTTTTGCCGCAGTATCGTACGTACTTTGTGCAACAACACCGATTCGTTTACCTTCTAAATCTTCTGCAGAAGTGATTTCATCACTACCTTCTGGCACGAAAATCATCCCACCCGAGTAGTAGTAAGGATCTGAGAAGTTTACGCGTTCTGCACGTTCGGCTGTAATAGCCATTGATCCAATAATGACATCAAAATTACTAGCCAGTAGAGATTGTGTAATGGTTTCCCATGGGGTTGTGATTGGATTTGGTTCTAAGCCCATTTTTTCGGCAATAGCTGCGCCGATTTCCACGTCAAAACCAGTAAGTTCACCGGCTTCTTCATAGTTAAATGGTTTGTATAAACCACTTGAAGCGTATGTTAACTTTCCATCTTCTTTTAAGTTATATCCTGACTCTTCGCCTGCTCCAGCGTTATCTGTTGTTTCTTCTTTATCACTTCCGCAACCTGCGATTAACATAGCTGTAGCAGCGACTGCAGTTAAAAATGAGAACTTCTTTTTCATAATGAATCTCCCCTTATATGTTTTTTTATTGTAACTTCTGTGTTAGCAATTCCATTACTACACGATTTTTTTGCCTTGCTTGACTTCAACACCTGGTAGACCAGTAATAATATTATTGTAGCCAGTTTTATATGTACCCATTTTGCATCCCTAAATCTCTTATACATCTCCCTTCTTCGAATGTTGAAACTCTCTTCAACAATTTAAATCTTCTGAATTATTAAATCTTACCACACAATTTCGCTCTATTAAATGTACAGCAAAACAAAAAAGACACTCGTTTTATTGTACACGGTGTATAAAATTTACTGATTGACTTATTAAAATGACTCCCTTGTTCATAGTTCTAAACTAGTTGAATGGAGAGGTGATTGGTTATGTAAATAGATGTGATTTCTATTTCCCCCTGGTTGCAGCAACTGAATATGCATTCGGTTAACATGCTGTAATTCAGTAAGATAGCGAAATCGAGTAGATTATTTCAAATCAAGCAAAAAGGAGCGGCAGCACCTACTTTTACGTTATTCCAACCGTAAAGTAGGCTTTTTTGTGTTGCAGAATAATCACTTCAGAAAAACTAAAAGAATATAAAAATAATTGTCTCCTATCCAACCATTTTGTTCTATGTAAGGACTATTAGGGTCAATCACCTGATATCCAAACAAAC